>CAZBDC010000021.1:0-44230 GCA_964490575.1 uncultured Anaerolineaceae bacterium
GATAATGAGCGGTGACTGGAGTTCAGACGTGTGCTCTTCCGATCTAATCCGCCTGGCTATTCAAGACGCCAGGCAGGCCGGGCGCATCTCGGGGTACATCTACGGCGTATCGACCCTCGGCTCGTTCATCGGCACATTCCTGCCCTCGCTGATTTTAATCCCATGGTTAGGCACCTACCGCACCTTCCTGGTTATTGCCGAGCTCATGCTGCTCGTAGCACTGTTCGGTCTCTGGCGAACCTCTGGTTGGCGCATATCTGCCGCTCACCTGTGGATGCCCCTGGCGCTCGGCATCCTGGCCGTGGTGGGCCTGCCCGGCACGGATAAACGGCCGCAGGGGTTGATATATGAAGGGGAGTCGGCCTACAACTATATCCAGGTGATCGGCTACGACGATTACCGCATCCTGCGCCTGAACGAAGGCCAGGGGATCCACTCGATATACCACCCCGCCCAGCTCGGGTTCAATGGCCCCTGGGAACAGGTGCTCGCCGCGCCTTATTTCAACCCGGCCCCCTATCATCCTGACCAGGTCCACAACCTGGCGATCGTTGGTCTGGCGGCCGGAACCACCGCGCACCAGGCCACCGCAGTCTATGGAGATGACATCCTCATCGATGGGATCGAGATCGATCCAGAAATTATTGATGTGGCGCGCAAGTACTTCGCTATGAACATGCCTAACTTGAACGTGATCATCCAGGACGGGCGCTGGGGGCTGGCGCACAGTCCCCGGCGTTACGGGATTATTAGCGTCGATGCGTACCGCCCCCCCTATATCCCCTGGCACCTGACCACCCGTGAGTTCTTTCAGGTGACCTACGACCACCTGACCGAAGACGGCGTGCTGGTCATCAATGTCGGACGCGGGCCAGGCGACCGCCGGCTGATCAACGCGATTTCCAGTACCATCGCGTCTGTTTTTCCATCGGTATACGTGGTAGACATTCCCGGCACGTTTAACTCCATCCTGTATGCCACTGTTCAGCCCACCCAGGCCGCCAATCTGGAGGCTAACCTGGCTTACCTGTCTGGCCTCGAAGATGTCCATCCGCTCTTGATCGCCGCCGTCCAGACGGCCCAGGCCAATCTCCAGCCGGTCGTGCAGTCCGGCAGGGTATTTACCGACGACCTGGCCCCGATTGAATGGATTACCAACACGATGATCTTCGACTTCTTCATGTCTGGTGAAATGGAGCAGTTGCAATGAACCCAACCGCCCGGCGCGTTTTAACCCCTGGTATCGCCATACTGGTTCCGTTCTTTTTGCTGATGACGGCAATCCGGCTCTTGCTGACCCCGGTCTTCCCGCAAATCGAGTACCGTATGCCGGGCTTTCCGGCCGACCCGTACGGCTTTTCGCTGGAGGACCGGCTGCACTGGTCGCGGATATCGGTCGAATACCTGGTGAACGAGGCCGGGATTGAGTACCTGGCCGAACAGCAGTTCCAGGACGGCACCCCACTCTACAACGAGCGCGAGTTGGGCCACATGGTCGATGTAAAAATCCTGGTACAGCAGATGCTCGTGGCCTGGCGCATCCTGGCAGGCGTGCTGGTTGTGCTGGGAGTATGGGCCTGGCGCGGGCGCTGGCTGCCAATCTTTTTCAGCGGCCTGGGATTGGGTGGGCGGCTGACCATCGGGCTGATCATCCTGATCTTGCTGGCGGTAGCCATCAGCTTCCGGGGACTGTTTACCGGGTTTCACCTGTTGTTCTTTGAAGGCGACACCTGGCTGTTCGCCTATTCGGATACCCTCATCCGCCTGTTCCCCATGCGCTTCTGGCAGGACGCTTTCATCATTACCGGTGTGTTCACCCTGATCGCCGCCGGGCTGCTGATCCTGCTTGAAAAGCGCGCAAAGGCAAAATAACAAACTCCCCGCCGCGGCGGGGAGTTTGCTGCTATCCAGATTGCTGGCTAGGCGCCGAACTTGGTCAGGCGCTGAGCATGAGCCAGGGCCAAGGGCATGGCCTCGAGTGAATTGATCGTGCCCAGGCCGCCAAGCGTGCAGTAGCGTTCGCCAAAATGTTCCTGGGTATCCGGGCGAACTGTCGCCGGCGCCCAAAGCAGGAACGGCACCGGGTGCCAGGAGTGCGATTTCAACTTGCAGGGCGTCGAATGGTCGCCGGTAATCATCAGAACGTCTGGCTTGAGCTTGAGCAGCTCCGGCAGCGCTTCATCGACCGTCTCGATCACATGGACCTTGGCATCAAAATTACCGTCCTCGCCGTAGCTGTCCGTTTTCTTAATGTGGACGAAGAAGAAATCATAGTCATTCCAGACCTGCGCCACAGTGGCAAACTCATCCGCCGGCGTCTCACCCTCAACATCAACAACTTTCATCCCAACCAGGGATGAAACACCTTTGTACATCGGATACACCGCCACACAGGCTGCCCGGAGATGATAACGGTCCTCGAACATGACCAGGCGAGGGTCGGTCGCAAAGCCGCGCAGGGTCGCGCAGTTGGCCTTGGGCTGGTCGGCCAGGATCTTCTTGGCTTCGGCAATCCACCGGTTGAACAGGTCCGCCGTCTTCTGGGCTTCTGGGGAGCGGGCGACCACCGGGAGCGGCGGCACGCCGGTGCGCTGCGGGTCGGTCTCATCCAGGTCAGGGGATAACCCTTCGCCGCGCATGACCAGGGCAAAGCGATATTCCTTGACATGCTTCAGTTCGAGCTCGACCCCCGGCAGGCGGATCGCCTTCAACTTCTCGATTAATGGAGCGGCCTCTTCGCTGGGGATGCGCCCGGCGCGCCGGTCGCTGATCTTACCCTCCGCGTCCAGGGTGCAAAAGTTTCCCCGCACGGCCACGTCACCGCGATGGACGTACATACCCACACCGAGCGCCTCGAGCACGCCGCGACCCACCTCGTATTTGACCGGGTCGTACCCAAACAGGGACAGGTGCGCCGGGCCAGAGCCCGGGGTAATGCCGTAATCGATCGGCAGTGTCTGGCCCAGCATGCCTTCTGCGGCCAGGCGATCCATATTGGGTGTTTTGGCGGTTTCAAGCTCGGTCAGGCCACCCAGTTCCATCGGCAGGCCGCCCAGACCATCCATAACCAGCAGGACAATTTTCGTACTGGCCGGCGTAAGTAAAGAAGTAATTTCATTGTAGGCCATGTGTGCCTCCCTCTCTAATTCGGTTTTGATAATTCCAGGTCACGCTCCAGGCTGGGAAACCTTGCCAGCCAAAGAGTCACGTCTCAAATTATAAAGCCAAATTCCATTAAAAATGTAGCGCAAGAAAGATTCTTGCGCTACACGGCTGAAAATCACACCAAAATCGGGTTCTGTTTTGCCCTTTACCGGATGGCGGGCGGGTTCTCCCGGTCGGCCGCCGGATCGAACACGTGGAAGTTGTCCATGTTAAAGACCACCTCAACCTTGTCGCCGATCTGGAAGCGGGTGCGTGGGTCAACCCGGGCAACAAAGCTGTTTTTGCCGCTGAGCAGGTACAAGAAGATTTCGTTACCCATCAGCTCGGTCACATCCACTTTACACTCGACCGGTTCGGCGTGAATGCCAGGGGGCGCATACACCGGGTTGTGGATATCCTCTGGGCGGATACCAAAGATGATTTCCTTGCCAGCATACGGCATATAGGTAGCCAGCCGGCCCTCGGGGACCTTGATCGCGAAATCGCCGGTATCGACAAACAAAGCGCCGCCGTCTTTGCGCAGGTGCCCGGGGAAGAAGTTCATCGCCGGGGAACCGATGAAACCGGCCACGAACAGGTTGGCGGGTTTGTCATAAAGCTCCTGCGGGGTGTCCAACTGCTGCAGGATGCCCTTGTTCATCACCGCAATCCGGCTGGCCATGGTCATGGCCTCGACCTGGTCGTGGGTAACGTAAATGAAGGTTGTCTGCAGGCGCTGGTGCAGCTTGCTGATCTCCGCTCGGGTCTGGACGCGCAGCTTGGCATCCAGGTTCGAGAGCGGCTCGTCAAACAGGAAAACTTTCGGCTCGCGCACGATCGCCCGGCCGACCGCCACACGCTGGCGCTGGCCGCCGGAAAGCTCGCGCGGCTTGCGCTTGAGCAGGCCCTCAATGCCCAGGATCTGGGCCGCCTCTTCTACCCGCCGGCGGATCTCATCCTTCGGCACTTTGCGCAGCTTGAGGCCAAAGGCCATGTTGTCATACACACTCATGTGGGGATACAGCGCGTAAGACTGGAAAACCATGGCAATATCGCGATCCTTCGGAGGAACATCGTTGACGACATGGTCTCCAATCAAGATCCGCCCGAGAGAAATTTCCTCCAGGCCGGCGAGGCAGCGCAGCGCGGTGGTCTTGCCGCAGCCCGACGGACCCACCAACACAAGGAATTCCTTGTCTTCAATCTCAATATTAAGATCATTGAGAGCGACAAAATCACCGAACTTCTTCGTTACATGATCGTACGTAACACTAGCCATTAGACGTTCACTCCTTCCGGAAAGAATATAGTGATTACATTATATACTTGCAAGAAAAATTGTCAAAGGAAATCTGTCGATGAATTTAAGCCAGATGGCACTTCTTGATCGAGTCACTTCATCCCGCCAGGGAAGGAATGCATCCCGGTCTGGGACGCGCGGCGTTCAGGTTTCAAAGTCTCCCAAACGCTCATCTCTTGTAAAAAATAATAGAATGCATAGAATAAAGCCATGACCGATGACGCGACCCCTATCCGCCAGCAGTACCTGGACATCAAGCGCCAGTATCCCGACACAATCCTTTTCTTTCGACTGGGTGACTTCTACGAAACTTTTGACCATGACGCCGAAATCACCTCGCGCGAGCTGGATATCGTGCTGACCTCCAAACCGGTCGGGAAAGGCGTGCGCGTCCCGCTGGCAGGGATCCCCTACCATGCTGTCGAGAATTACCTGGCCCGGCTGATCGAGAAAGGCTATCACGTCGCCATCTGCGAACAGGTCGGCGAGCAGCCGGCCAGGGGCCTCTTCCCCCGCGAAGTGGTGCGGGTGATCACCCCGGGAACGGTCATCGAGCCCGCCCTGCTGAAAGGCGACCGCAACAACTACCTGGCCTGCCTGGCCCTGAGCGACGGGCGGGCTGGGGTAGCCTACGTCGACATCAGCACCGGCGAGTTTGCCGCAACGGAAATCAGCGGCCCAGACCTGGCTTCTGCCCTGCGGGCTGAGTTGATCCGCCTCAACCCCGCTGAAGTGCTGGTGGCCGAGAACTTTGACCTGCCAGAGGCGCTGCCGGGTCACGTCACCCGTTGGACCGCCTGGCGTTTCGAGGCGGCCCGCTGCCAGGATACGCTCCTGGCTCACTTCCAGGCCGGCTCGCTGGACGGCTTTGGCCTGCGCGGGCTGACTCAGGCCATCCGCGCCGCCGGGGTCATCCTTCAGTACCTGCAGGAAACCCAACCTGCCGCGCTCAAACTGCTGGGCGGCATCACCACTTACAGCCTGAGCGAGTTCATGGTCCTGGACGCTGCCACCCGCCGCAACCTGGAGCTGACCGAGACGATCCGAGGGAACGAGGGCGAAGGATCGCTGCTGAGCGTGCTCGACTACACTGTCACTGCCATGGGCAAGCGCCTGATCCGCCAGTGGGTCTCCAAGCCGCTGCTCAACCTGAAGCAAATTGTACAGCGCCAGAACGCAGTCCACTTCCTGGTTGAAGATGGACTGCTGCGGGCAGAGCTGCGCGCGGCGCTCAAACCACTGAATGACCTGGAACGGCTGGCCAACCGGGTGGTTTCCGGGCACGCCACCCCGCGCGACCTGGTCGCCATGCGCGCCACCCTGCAGGCCCTGCCAGGGATTACCAGCCTGTTCGGCAGCCCGGATGGCCCGCTGGCACCCGCCCTGCGCAGCATCAACCTGTGCGAAAAAGAGCTGCAAATCCTGCAGGCCGCCATCGCCGACGAGCCCCCGGCTACCCTGCAGAACACTGGGGTGATTCGACCCGGCTACTCAAGCGAATTGGATAACATAATCGAAGCCTCGCGCCATGCCCGCGAGTGGATTGCCAACCTGGAGAGCGTCGAGCGCGAGCGGACCGGGATTAAGTCGCTCAAAGTCGGCTACAACAAAGTCTTTGGCTACTACATTGAAGTGACTCGCGCCAATGCAGAGATAGTCCCTTCGGAATATATCCGCAAACAGACCCTGGTCAACGCCGAGCGCTACATCACCCCCGAGATGAAAGAGTATGAGACGCTGGTGCTCAACGCCGAGGACCGCATCCGCGAGATCGAGACGCGCCTGTTCCGCGAGGTGTGCGAGCAGCTCGGGCGCTCCAGCCGGGCGCTGCTCGCCACCGCCCGCGCGCTGGGCACGCTGGATACGCTGGCTTCGCTGGCCGAAGCCGCCGCCCTGGGCGGCTATACCCAACCCGAAGTCAGCCCGGACGGGCTGCTCGAGATCCATGACGGGCGCCACCCGGTGGTCGAGCGCACCCTCACCGGCGAGCGCTTTGTGCCTAACGAGGCGGTCTTCGACGAAGGCGAGATCATCCGCATCATTACCGGCCCGAACATGAGCGGCAAGAGCACCTTCCTGCGCCAGGTGGCCCTGATCGTCTTGATGGCCCAGATGGGCAGCTTTGTTCCGGCCCGCTCGGCCCGCATCGGGCTGGTCGACCGCATCTTCACCCGCATCGGCGCCCAGGACGAGATCCACGCCGGCCAGTCGACCTTCATGGTCGAGATGATCGAAGTCTCCTCAATCCTGCACAACTGCACGCCCAAGTCGCTGCTGATCCTGGATGAAGTGGGCCGGGGCACCAGCACCTATGACGGCGTCTCCATCGCCTGGGCGGTGATCGAGTATCTCCACAATCACCCGGGCAGACGGGCCAAAACCCTCTTCGCCACCCACTACCATGAATTAACCCAGATGGCCGAGCTCCTACCAGGGGTAAGAAATTACAACGTGGCCGTCAGCGAGGCCGATGGAAAAGTCGTTTTCCTGCATAAGATCATCCCCGGCGGCGCGGATCGATCTTATGGGATTCATGTGGCCCAACTGGCGGGCATCCCCCGCCCGGTCATCCAGCGCGCGAACGAGATCCTGCGCCAGCTGGAGCAGTCTTCGGGGAAGGCGGTCAAGATCAACCCCGAGGCTCCCCAGCAGATGGCACTCTTCCCAGAGACAAACCCAATGCTGGATGAGCTGAGAGAGTTGGATGTCAACTCACTCTCGCCGATCGAGGCGTTGAATAAAATCTACGAGTGGCAAAAAAAATTTGGGGGAAAGTAGAATTTTTCGCCAGCCTACGGCAAAGGAGTCTCCAGGTAAAATCTGATGTAATACAATCCTGGTAAGCTCGAATTAACCAGTAGATCATTTGCCATGAAACGGCTGTGACCAATCCTTGGAAAGGAACCTCCAAGCGCATGCATGAAGCAGAAAACCTCGGTTCGGGCAACCTGAAACCCGGCTTGGATGCATTCACTTCGCTATACGAACAGTTCTCAGCGCGTGTCTTTACTTACCTCCAGTACCGCTGTCCAGACCCGGTTACCGCTCAGGACCTGACAGCCCAGGTCTTTGAGCAGGTAATGCGCAGCCTGCCCTCGTACGATGCGCAACGCGTACCGGTCGCTGTTTGGGTGTTTTCCATTGCCCGCCATGTAGTGACCGACTGGCAACGCAAACAGTACCTCCGCCGGTTCATTCCCTGGGATGACATTTCCCACCGCTCCTCAGGAGAAACCGGGCCGGAACAGTTGGCCATAGAAAGAGACGAGCGCCGCCACCTGCGCCAGGCCCTGCGCGGTCTCTCCAACCGCGAGCGCGATATCATCGGCTTACGGTTTTCCAGCGGGCTGACAAACCGGGCCATTGCCCGGATGATTGGGCTGAGCGAGAGCAACGTGGCAGTGATCCTGTTCCGCGCACTGCGCAAGCTGCGCCAGGCGCTGGATGGTATCACAGAAATAGCCTGTCAAGACCCGTCTTCCGGGGTGGAGGTAGACCATGAGTGAACGCGAACGCGCTCTTCTTCTGGCGCAAGAACTTGACCGCGACCAGCAAAAGCCACAAACCAGGTCAGAACCGGCCGCGGATTCCGACCAGCAATTGATCAACCTGGCTGCATCGCTGACTTCACACTCGCCCTTTGCTCCTACGCCTGGCGAACGACAACAGCTTCGCCAGATCCTGGACCAGATGACCGCGTCCCTGGGTGCCGCCTCGCGAAGGAAATCCCCTCTACCATTACTCAAACCCGTCGCCCAGGTCGCGCTTTGGACAGCGCTGCTGGTGGGCATCATCACGGTCAGCGCCATACTGATCGGCCACCTGCTCGGCGCGCCAGCCGGTCCCTCCCCAGCCGGGGTTGGCCCTACTCTGACAGAGCCGGCAATTATGCCCACTTCGCCAGACTCAGCCGCTCAGCCTGAGACCAGGCCTTTCCCGATCCAGGCGCACGCAGTAAATGGGGTGACCATGGAACTGCGCGAAGTTGTGGTGGTCGGCAGCAGCCTGCGCGCCACGCTGTGTTATCAGCCCCCGGATGGCAAAGCCCGTCGCCTGGAAGGTGTAGAGATCATAGTAGGGGAGACGATACTGCCTTTCTACCCTGCTAATACTACCCTGCCCGAATCCGCCAAAGACGGGCTGGTCTGCGAGACCTTCACCACCGGGTACCCGCCCGATAGTCTGGATGTCAGCTGGACCATCATCGCCCGTAGACTGGTCGGTCCACGCGAAACCACGCCCGACTGCGAGCTGATTAACCGCCAACTGGCAGTTGAATTCCCCGGCCTGACCGTTGTATGCGACACGGACGGCGGCGGTTTTGGCGTTATGCCGGGCAATATTCCGGATGGCATGAATGACCGCGAGGCGTTTCAAGCGATCCAAACCTACGTCGAATCCGATGTTGTCGGCGGCCCCTGGGCTTTCATCCTGATTGCGAAGGACATCCTCCAGCCGGGCGCAACAGGCGTAGCCTCGTACCTGGTGGTGGATCCTACTGCCTGTGAAGCCATCGCGGCTCCGGCAGAAGAAACCCTTCCCTGGGTACCACTGGACCATCATGCCCGCCTGCATGGAACCATCGGCCTGGGAGAAGTACAGAGCGGCAGCTTCGCCATCCTGATGGGCCTGGCCTGCGATCCCAGTTTTACTCGCCTGATCGATGGTGGGAATTACTACACGGAAATCAACGGGTTAGGAGTCATGTGGCGCTTTACATACCTTGGGGAGGCAATCGAGGGCGAGACCAGGCATTATTCGGGCATCGAACCGTTTGTCAGCGAGTCGGGCGGGTCAGGAGGTCCTCTTCAAAGGGGTGACTCTACAAGCATGTACGAAGGGATCGCCTTCCCCGCAAATATTCACCCTGACTTCTCCCAAGGAAACGTGCGCTTGCGCTACTTGCTCAAAGTGCAGGCGCCAGATGGCACAATCGAGGGCGCGGCGCTGTCATTCACCCTCCAGCACGTGCAGGAAGGTTATCGCCCGGTGGATGTGCGAGTTGAGCCGCTTACCGAGGCCGAGCGCCGGTCAGTCGAGAGCGACCCATACACACCGCTGCCCTTCCCCACCCTGCCGGCCCCGGAAACTCGAGTTCCGGCGGAAATCCTGGCGTTGCTTGACCTGCTCGAAACCTGGCAAGCGCCTCTGCTGGCCAACCCAGGCTGGGTTCACCTGCGCACGCATACTGAAATACCGGGCGGCAATGCCCTGTACGCCGGGCTAACCGAGTACATTAATGAAGACTGGTACCGTATCGACGAACAGGAGATGGTGGTTGCTCACATCCACATCGACCGCCGCCCAGACGGGACTGTGCTCCAGGAAGTGGTTAACCAGGATGGCAAATCGAGGAACTTGACCTTCGGGATGTCCGGCGAGTACCAGCCTTACCCGCTGGACCTGGCGTACGTCGCCAAAGATACACTCAAATCTGGTAGCCAGGTCAGGCTGGTAAATACTACCCTGGATGGGCAGCCCGTAATCGTGCTGCTCCTGCAAGGCCTGACGACTCGACGGGATGTAATTTCGACGTCCACCGGCGCCTGGCTCTACACTGAGAACATCCGCCTCCAAGCTGGAGATGACCCACTGACCGGCGGCAGTCTGGATACCCGCACAACACTGCAGGTCGCCGAGCGAGTCGATACGCCGCCACCAGAAGCACTGGCGCTGCTCGACAGGGTCTTTGAAGGCTACACCCCACCAGAGCCATACGGCACGCCCGCCCCACCCGGCTTTGACCCTTCAGGCAACACACTGACTCACCATTCAGTGCCGGGAGACAGCTTTGATAATCCTTCTTTCTGGTATGGCGATCTCTATGCGGACGGTTATCTACTCGGGCGGGTGGATTTCGGTAGCGCGCCGGGCGGCAATTTCTGCGACCGCTCGCCAGATGGCTCAAAGCTGGCCTTTGTCCATTCGACCGTGGATAGCGCGGGCAGCGTCACCGCTATGCGCCTGACCTGGCTCGACCTGCGCGACCTTAAGGCCGTTCACCAGCCTGCACCCAAGCTGACCAACATTGGCTCTCTGGCCTGGTCTCCGGCCCAGGAGGCTCTGGCAGTCTTTGGCTGCCAGGCAGGCCAGCAGGCCTGCGGCCTGTACCGGCTTGACCCGGGCACCGGCCGTCTTCGACTGCTCCTGCCAGGCGTCTACACTGCCTGGCCACTGCTCTGGAAGGGCGACGGCAGCCAGGTGGCCTTTGTTGACCACTTGAAACAGGGCAACGTGCTATATGTGGTCGATTTCAACACTGGAGCCGTGATCTATCAGGGCGTCTTCAATGTTGACACCTGGCAGGCCCCGGCCGATTCTCCCACCCAGCAGTGGGGAGTATCCTTCCCGCGCAGCATGTACGGCAGCCGCTGCTTCGAGTCGAACTAAGAAATCTTTAAAGCGAACCTGGATATGCAGTATCGCTTGACTTATGAACGCCTTCCAGAGGATGTGCTGCGCTTACGAGTAATCGGTTTAAATGACGAAGCGCTTAAAAAGCCCTAGATTCATCAAACAAAACCGTGTGAACGGTGATTGAAAGCGAAGTAACCCTTTGGGGTCTATATGAAATAGACTGCTCAGAATATTGACAGTGGTATTTCAACCATGCTATATTCTAATTGTCTGACCTGTTTTCATCGATCACCTGGAATTACTGGCCAAGGGGGTTAGATTCATGCTGAGATTTAAACAGGATTTTCCTTTACCGGTTCATACGCGATCCACACTTTGATAGACATCTAAGCTCATGAAAAGGAGGGAGCCAAACTGAGTTTTCATCTGCGTATGACTTGTCTTATGTTCAAACACCTTTCAGCCACTTTTCTTCAAGGGGAGAAATTTCTATGAATCGAAACCTTTACCGCCTGGTTTCTTTTGCGAGTCTCCTGGCGCTTGTTTTTGGATCATTTGGGTGGTTTGGATCTGCCGCCCCGGCCCGCGCCGCGGATACGCCTGATCCCAGCAGCGTGACGCTGGTGGGTAACTTGCAGAGCGAATTGGGCTGCGCCGGCGACTGGGACCCATCATGCAGTGCCACTTTTCTGGCCCATGATGGTGATGACCTTGTCTGGCAGCAGTCCTTTACGGTCCCGGCCGGGGGTTGGGAATACAAGGCGGCCCTGAACGGCAGTTGGGACGAGAACTACGGCGCCAATGCCCAGCCTGGTGGGGACAATATCCCGCTCAACCTCGCCGCGGAGCGTTCTGTAAAGTTCTATTACAGCCACGAGACGCACTGGATCACCGACAATGTGAATTCCGTGATCGCCACCGTCCCCGGCAGTTTCCAGAGCGAGCTTGGCTGCCCGGGCGATTGGGATCCAGGCTGCCTGCGCTCCTGGCTGCAAGACCCCAATGGGGATGGCAGCTATTATTTCGAGACCACGGCCCTGCCCGCCGGCTCGTATGAAGGTAAGGTTGCCATCAACGAGAGTTGGGACGAGAACTACGGCCAGGGGGGCGTCCAGAACGGGCCCAACATCCTGTTCACCGTCTCAGCGGATTACAACGTGGTCAAGTTTTCTTACAATGCCACGACGCACATCCTGGAAATCCAGGAGGTCGTTACAGGCCCAGGACCTGACAATAACGTATGGTGGGACGGCCTGCGCCATGACTCGCGCGACTCGCTCTACCGCACCCCGGGTGGGGCGGTGCCCGCCGGCACGCCGGTCAAGCTGCGCTTCCGCACCTTCCATAACGATGTGACGGCGGTCGAGGTCCGCATCTACGACCTGAACGCTAACAACCAGTACGTTATCCCCATGCAGGTGGCGGCGAGCGATGTCGCCTGCTACCAGGACGGGCTGGCTGGGGCGTGCGATTTCTGGGAAGCAACCCTGGATTACCCGTCGCCAAACAACCTGTGGTATCGCTTCATTGTTACCGATGGGACCGATACTGACTATTACGACGATAATACCCCTGCGCTGGATGGCGGTTTAGGCGCGCCGACCGATGAGGTCGAGGATAACAGCTATGCCCTGATGTTCTATGACCCGGCCTTCACCGCGCCGGAGTGGGCCAAAGACGCCTTCATCTACCAGATCTTTCCAGACCGCTTCCGCAACGGGCGCGCCAACAACGACGCGAAGACCGGCGACATTCGCTACGATGACCCGGTGCTGGCTCTAAAGTGGGGCACCCTTCCCGAAGGGTACTGCCGCAACTACGCCGATGGCGACACCAACTGCCCGTGGCGCTTTGATGATACGCCGCCCGATTGGAGCCCGACCAAAGAACAGCCGCGCGGGCGCGATTACTTCGGCGGCGACCTGAAGGGCGTCGACCAGTACCTGGCCTACCTGCAGTCACTGGGCGTCGACACGATTTACTTTAACCCGATCTTCGACGCCGGGTCTAACCACAGCTACGACACCCAGGATTACTACCAGATCGATCCCTACTTCGGCACCCAGAAGGACTGGGAGAACCTGGTCAAACACACCCAACAACGCGGCATGCGCATCGTGCTCGATGGCGTGTTCAACCACCTGTCGTCCGACAGCCCATTCTTTGATCGCTACCACCACTATCCTGAGGTGGGCGCCTGCGAGTCCCTCGATTCGCCCTACCGCGATTGGTTCTACTTCCATGACGTCCCCGCGGGAACCGGCACATGCGTGGGCTCATCGGGTGTAGAGAATTCTGCCACGTACGACGGCTGGTTTGGCTTCGACAGCATCCCGGTGATTAACAAGAGCCTGCCCGAGGTTCAAGAGTACTTCCTGACCGGACCCAACAGCGTCTCGAAGTACTGGTTGAACCAGGGCGCCGCGGCCTGGCGCATGGACGTGATGGGCGATTCCTCTTTCCCCGCCGGCTACTGGGAGACCTTCCGCGGTGTGGTCAAAGACACCAAAAGCGACGCGCTGATCATCAGCGAAACCTGGCAGAAGGACTCGACTCTGCTGCGCATGGTGCGCGGCGACCGGGCCGACACGACCATGAACTACCGCCTGCGCGACGCCGTGATTGGCCTGCTCGCGCCGCAGGGGTTCGACTCTAAGGGCTTCGCCGACAGCGGGCGCATCATTACACCTTCCGAGTTCGCAGCCAGAATCGAGTCCATCCGCGAGGATTACCCGGACGCGGCCTATTACTCGCTGATGAACCTGCTCGACAGCCACGACACCGAACGGCTGCTGTGGACTCTCACACCCGGCATGGAAACGACCGCCGAAAAGGAACTGAACGCGGCCAACCTGGCCGAGGGCAAGCTCCGCCTGCGGATCGCCTCGTTGATCCAGTTCTCCATGCCCGGCGCGCCGACTGTGTTCTACGGCGATGAAGTGGGGCTGACCGGCGACGACGATCCTGATGACCGCAGGACGTACCCATGGGTCGATAAGGGCAGCTCACCCGACACGGCACTGTTCGCTCACTATAAAGCGCTGTCTGCGCTGCGCGACAAAAATGCGGCGCTCACTCAAGGCGATCTGCGCATCCTGCTGGCCGATGATGCCACCGGTCTGGTCGCATTCGGCCGCAAAACCACCCGGCAGGCCGCGGTGATCATCATCAACCGCGGCAGCCAGCCGCAAGCCGGTGCCATCCCCGTTGCCGGCTACCTGCCCGATGGCACTGTGCTCCGGTCAGCCTACGCCGTGGGAGACGGCAGCGTGAAGTCGACCAGAGTCACCAACGGCCAGTTGGAAGGGACCATCGGGCCGATGAGCGCGGTGATCCTGCTGACCGGCCAGATCGACTTGATGCCGCCCGCCGCGCCGGCCAACCTGCATGTAACCGGGGAAGGCAGCGATACCGTCAGCCTGGGCTGGGACGCAGTGCCCGGCGCCGCAAGCTACGCCGTGTACCGCAGCCCGGTCACCGGCGGCGGTTATGTTCAGGTAGCCACCACTACAGGCACCAGCCTGACTGACACAGGCCTGGCTGCCGGCAAGTTGTATTACTACGTGGTCCGCGCCCTGGATATGGCCGGCAACGAGAGCGGCGATTCAAACGAGGTCGACGCCCTGCCGCACTACACCATTGGCTGGGCCAACCTGCAGTGGCCGCCCACCATGACCCACATCATCAGTACCGTGAACCGGACGGATACCGCCTATGGCCAGGTGTGGATCGACGGCGTGACCAATCAGCCTGGCGCCACACCAACTCTGCTCGCTGAGCTGGGTTATGGGCCAGATGACTCTAACCCGGATGGCAACCCAGACTGGGTCTGGGTAACGGCCGCTTTCAACGTTGACACCGGAAACAACGATGAGTTTCAGGCCAGCCTGCTGCCCGAAGCGGTCGGTACATTTGACTACGCCTTCCGCTATTCCACCACCAACGGTCGTGACTGGGTCTACGCCGACCTGGACGGCACCGGCAACGGGTACGATCCGGCCCAGGCTGGCAGCCTGACGGTCGATTCCAGCGGCGACACCACACCGCCTGCCACGCCGACCGGCCTGATGGTCGTTTCAGCCTCGCCGGACGGCGTCAACCTGGCCTGGGACGCCGACGTCAGCGACCCAACCCTGTACGGTTATGAAGTCCGGCGCAGCGACACAGCGGGTGGGCCTTACACTACGCTTGCGCTGGTCACCGGCACCAGCTACACCGACCCGGACGTGTCGGCAGGGGCAACGTATTACTATGTATTGCGCGCTGTCGACCTATCATTCAACCGATCGGGTGACTCGACCGAGGTGACAGCTTCGGCAGAGTTCCGCACGGTGACACTGGTATTCAACGTGACGGTCCCAGACACTACAGATGCGACCGGTCGCAGCGTCTACATTGCCGGCACGCTCGACCGGCTGGACGGCAGCCTGCCGCAGTGGGATCCGGGCGGCGTAATGCTTACTCGGGTAGATGCCACGCACTGGACCATCACGCTCACCGGCAAGGAGACCACCCAGATCGAGTATAAATACGCCCTGGGCTCCTGGGACTTTGTCGAGAAAGGCGCCACCTGTGACGAAATTGCCAACCGCATGCTCACCCTGAGCTACGGCAGCACCGGTACGCAGCTGGTGAACGATACTGTCCTCAACTGGCGGAACGTTTCTCCTTGCGGGAACTAAAAAACGGTAGGGTGTAAACAGTAACCAGTGAACGGTGAACGGGAAACTGTTCGCCGTTCACTGCTTAACGAGCCCCGATACCTCTGTCATTGCTTTGGCACGCCTGATCACCTTTGTGATATCATTGCTCGCACAGGCCATGAAGGAACGGAAAGACGATCCCGGGGTTATTAATAACGACAGTCGCTTAGAGCCAGAACTCAGCGAACAAGAAGCCGTGGAGCGGGCAGCGCAGGGAGACACAGAGGCTTTCAGTTTTCTCTACGAACGGTTTGTTACCCGCATTTACAACTATATATATTACCGCACCGGCAACCCGCACGAGGCCGAGGATCTGACAGCGCGCGTGTTTCACCGCGCGCTGCACCACATTGAGCGCTATGACAACCGCGGCATCCCTTTTTCGGCCTGGCTTTATCGCATCGCCCACAATCTGGTGGCCAACTGGCACCGGGATAACAGCCGCCGGAAAGAGGTTCCTCTTGAAGACTACACGCAGCACCCGTTGCCCTACAAAGCGCCGGAGGCCAGCGTCGTCGATCGCCAGGAAATGGAAGACCTGCTAAAAGTCATTCGCCGCCAGCCGGCTGACCGCCAGCAGTTGTTAATTCTGAAGTTTGTCGAGCACATGTCCAACGCAGAGGTGGCTGTCATCATGCGCCGGAGCGAAGGCGCAATTAAGAGCCTCTACCATCGCACGCTGCTTGCGCTGCGGGACGAACTGAGTAAAATGGAGCACAAGGAGTAAGGGGATGTTGAGAATCGTAACCGATGGCGCAGCCGACCTGCCTCCCGGGTGGGAGGAAACATACCAGATCGACGTTCTGCCGCTCCACGTCATCTTTGGAGAAGAGAGTTACACCCAGGGACCCGGGTTTACCCGGGCTGACTTCTACCGGATGGTAAGGGAAAAACGGATCATTCCCAAAACCTCGCTGCCGTCGATCGGTCAGGTGAAAGAATTTTATGCTTCAATTGCCGAGAAAGGCGACACAATCCTTTCGATCCACATCTCAAGCAAGCTGTCCGGTACATTTGCCACCGTCGAATCGGCCGCGCGCGAGCTGGCCAGCGACTTCGATATCCATATCTTTGATTCCGCCGCCGGGTCAGTCGCCCAGGCCTTTCTGGTCCGCGAAGCGCGGATGATGCAGCGGGCCGGCGCTGCCCTACCGGAGATCCTGCGCCGGCTGGAGTGGATCTGCAAGCGATGGGTGCTGATATTTACCCTGGATACACTCGAATACGCCCGCCTGAGCGGGCGCATTAACGCCTTGCAGAGCCTGCTGGCTTATGCCCTCAAAGTTAAACCGATCATTGTTCTCAAGGACGGGCTGCTCAACATTGCCGAGCGAGTCCGCACCCGCCAGCGCTCCCTCGATCGGGTTATCCGGATCGTCCAGGAACGCCTGGGCAGGCGGCTGGCCAACCTGATCGTTGTGCATGCCAATGACCCGCAAACAGCGCAGACGATGCTGGAGAAATTGACAACGCAGATCAACGTTAAGGAAGCCAGCATCGCCGAACTGGCCATCCCCATCGCGGTCCACCTGGGCCCTGGAGCGATTGGGGTCGTGGCCTATCCACTCGAGGAGGCTCACTGATCTATGCGCCCCATCTCTTCTTCAGAAACAGTTGAAGATCTTGAAAACCAGCTGGCGTTTTCCCTGCGCCGTATCGAGCCTAACCCTGCATTTGTCAACCACCTGCACCACCGGCTGAAAACGCCCGCTACCACAACCCTCGAACAGCGCCAGTCACTGGGACTTGGCCTGCTGCTAACCGCGCTTTCGCTGGCATTGGGGATCTTCCTGGTCGTGATCCTGAGGCAGTTCCGCGTCGCTTGAGCGGAACGAGCGTGTTTATCAGCCAGCCGTTTATTTCAGGCCAAGTTTTTCAAGTAGTTCGTCATTGGTGGGTTCAACCAGGATGCTTCCGTCAGGAAACACGAGGGTAGGCACACTGCGAAAGCCCCGGTTGACTTTCTCAACATAGCTGCGGCCTTCTTCATCATAATCGATGTCGATCCAATGATAAGGAATATTGTTCTGATCGAAGATCGTCCGCACTTTACGGCTTGAATAACACCAGGTTGTCCCATAAAAAATAACCTTTTGCGGCTTCTCTGTCATTTCATTTGCCTCCCAGTCTGCGTCCAGTATTAATATTCTCGCCCGAATGATCATCAGCCAGCGCCGCTTCCAACCCCTGTGCAAGCTGGCGCGCTTCATCCAGCAGATCTATCTCACCAGGTAAACGAAAATCTTCATCCACGCGCATCGCCAGCCGCTGCGCTGCTTCACGAGCCCGGGCCGGGATATCCGGAAGCGTCTGAAAATGGATCAGAAGGTCATAAGCGCCCGACCCTGGTGCGGGCAGATCCCGCCTGGCAAGGTAAGCCCGGATTACGGCCCCAGCCGCCCGCCTTGCGCACACCCTGGCCCGCCCCTCAAAGCCAGCCCGCCGCGCCTCCTGGCCTTTCAACAACTCCTGGTCAAATTCATCTAGATTAAAAGACCCAAGCATAACCTTTATTTTACCCGAAACGCTCTCATAATTCCCGTGCTTGTAGAGGGGTGCAGGTAGCTCACAAAGGCCGGGCAAACTCAATCGATCCCGGACGAGTAGAATTACCGGGCAGGTGCCTTGTACATGAAATAAAGCCGCCTTGACAGGCATCCATCAAGGAATACAATAAACAAAGGTCAATTTATCTAGAACCTGAGATCGCGCCTCAAGGACACACTTATGAAAGGCATTCGCCGGGTAATTTTCATCACCAGACATTATTGGGCCACAGCCCTGGGCGCGTTTTTCAGCCTGTTGCTGGTCAATGCTGCAAACCTGTATGCTCCACAACTCCTGCGCCAGCTGATTGATGATGGCATCAGCGCCCTTGATATGCAGCGCATCTGGCATGTGTCCGGTCTGCTTGTCATCATTGCTGTCGTGCGCGGGGTGTTCAACTTCTTACAGGGCTATTGGACGGAAGCTACCTCGCAAAGCATCGCTTATGAGCTGCGCAACGCCATCTTCGAGAAGCTGCAGCACCTGAGTTTCTCATATCATGACCGAGCCCAGACCGGCAAGCTGCTGACCCGCATGACCTCGGATGTCGAAATGGTGCGCATGTTCGCCGGAAATGGGATCCTCCAGCTTGCCTCGGCGCTTTCTCTCCTGGTTGGGACCGTCGTGATCCTGTTTTCGATGAATGTCGTGCTAACCTTGATTTTTATTGCCATGCTGCCGTTCATCGGGATTGTCTTTACGATTTTTATCCGCCAGGTGATGCCGCTCTCACGCACCGTCCAGCAGAAATTGAGCAATCTCAACACGGTGCTGCAAGAGAACCTGGCAGGTATCCGAGTGGTCAAAGCTTTTGCGCGCGAGGATTTTGAGCATGCCCGTTTTGCCGGTCGGAATGTAGAACTGCGCGAAGAGAATGTAAAGCTGATCCGAATCTTCGCGACCTTTTTCCCGCTAATTTTCCTGGTAGCCAACCTGGGCACCGTTGGCGTCGTGTGGGCGGGCGGTATGCAGGTGATGGGCCAGCAGCTAACCCTGGGCGAACTGGTCGCGTTCCTCGGCTACCAGGGTTTCTTTTTGATGCCGATCTTCATGTTTGGCTTTATCGGTTCCAGCCTTTCGCGGGCCGAGGCCTCGGCTGAGCGTATTTTTGAAGTTTTGGACGCCAGTTCAGATGTGGCGGATCAACCCGGCGCCATCCCCCTACTCCCGGTTGAAGGCCGCGTGACCTTTGAGAATGTCGCCTTTCGCTACGCTGGCAGCGACCAGGATGTCGTGACAGGCCTTTCGTTTGAGGCCCAGCCCAACCAGACGGTCGCCATCCTCGGCAAGACCGGCTCGGGAAAATCATCGATCATCAATCTGATCCCGCGGTTTTACGATGTCAGCCAGGGCCGCGTACTGATCGATGGACAGGATGTGCGCGAGGTCACGCTGCAGTCCCTGCGCGCGCAGATTGGCATCGTTCTGCAGGAGACCACTTTACTGACCGGGACGATTCGTGAAAATATCGCCTATGGAAGGCCCGATGCTTCGCTGGATGAAATCATCGCCGCCGCGAAAATCGCCCAGGCGCACGATTTTATTCTCAGCCAGCCCCAGGGATATGAAACCATCATTGGCGAGCGGGGCATCGGCCTGTCAGGCGGGCAGAAGCAGCGGATCGCCATCGCCCGCACCCTGCTGCTCAACCCGCGCATCCTGATCCTGGATGATTCGACTTCCTCTGTCGATGCAGAAACCGAATATAAGATCCAGGCGGCGCTCGAAGATCTGCGCCAGGGGCGGACCAGCTTTGTGATCGCGCAGCGAATCAGCACGGTGCGCAAGGCAGACCTGATCCTGCTGCTCGACCAGGGCCACCTGGCTGCCAAAGGCACCCATGCTGAGCTGCTGCAGACCAGCGAGTTGTACACTGAAATCCTGGAAACCCAATTTGGCGACCGCGCCGAGCTGGCGGCTGCCTATGAGGAGGCTGCGCAATGATGCGAGGTGGAATGCAACGCATGGCAGAAAGCTCCGAGGAAAAAGCCAGGCACCAGCCCCAGGTCGTCCGCCGCCTGATCGGCTATTTATCACCCTATGGCTGGCCAGTGGCTGCCGCCTTTGGGTTGGTGGTGGTCTCGGGCGCCACCCAGGGCGCCGGGCCTTTCCTGATCGGCCAGGCAGTTGACCGTTTTATCGCCCAAAATGATCCGGCCGGGCTGGCAAGGACCATGCTCCTGCTGGTTGTGGTTTATGTGGCCGGTATGCTGGCCACGCGCTTCCAGATCTTCATCCTTTCACAGGTGGGCCAAAAAGTGCTGGCTGACCTGCGCCAGCAGGTGTTTGACAAATTAAATGGGCTCGACCTCCAGTACCTCGAAAGCAGCCAGGCCGGTGACCTGATGAGCCGCCTGGTCAACGATATTGAGGCGTTGAATTCGTTCTTCTCGCAGGGCCTGATCCAGATGATCGGCGCATTCTTTTCACTGGTCGGCATCGTCATTGCAATGCTGGCATTGAATATACCGCTGGGCCTGGCCGTGCTGATCATGATCCCGGTCTTATGGCTCACCACGCGCCAGTTTTCAGGCATGGCTCGCCGCGCCTTCCGGCGAACCCGCGAGACCATCGGGGATGTCTCCGCCGACCTGGAAGAAGAACTCGGCGCCGTAAAAGTCGCCCAGGCTATGAACCGCACCGACGAAAATATCCGCCGTTTTGCCGCCCGGAATGCCGCCAATCGCGATGCCAACGTCAGCGCCAGCGCGGTTACGTCGGCGTTTGGGCCAACCATGGAACTGCTTAGCACGCTGGATACTGCCCTGGTCGCCGCGATGGGCGGCGCGCTGGCCATCAGTGGCGCGATCAGCGTCGGGGTCGTCGTCGCTTTCCTCCAGTACGTGCAAAACTTCTTCCGGCCTATTCAAACCGTGGCCCAATTGTGGACTTCAGCCCAGTCCGCCTTCGCCGCGTCCGAGCGCGTCTTCGAGCTGCTTGACCGGCAGCCAGCCATCCAGGATTCGCCGGATGCGCGGCCTGTCCGCAAAATCGAAGGTCACGTTGTGCTCGACAATGTCTCCTTTGCCTACGGCTCAGGCCCGCTGGTGTTGAATAGCGTCTCATTGGAAGCCAGACCCGGGCAGACCATCGCCGTAGTCGGCCCAACCGGCGCTGGGAAGACCACCCTGGTCAGCCTGATCCCCCGGTTTTATGATGTGACCGGCGGGCAGGTACGGATCGACGGGCAGGATGTCCGTGATCTAGAGCAGCGCAGCCTGCGGGCCCAGATGGGCCTGGTGACCCAGGACCCATTCTTGTTTTCCGGCTCCATCTTAGAAAACATTCGCTACGGCAGGCTGGGTGCCAGCGATGACGAGGTGATCGCCGCAGCCCGAGCGTCCAGCGCGGATGAGTTCATCCAAAAACTCCCTGACGGATACCAGACTGAAGTTGGCGAGCGGGGCAAGATGCTCAGCCAGGGCCAGCGCCAGCTCGTGTCGATTGCCCGCGCGATTCTGGCCGACCCTCGCATCCTGATTATGGACGAGGCCACTGCCAGCATCGATACCCGTACCGAAGCCGCAATCCAGAAAGCCCTCAGGAGCCTGCTCAAAGGGCGAACCAGCTTCGTCATTGCCCATCGCCTGTCAACCGTGCGCAACGCGGACCTGGTGGCTGTGATCGATCAAAACCAGATCGTCGAGCAGGGCACACACAGCGAGCTGATCGCCAGAGGTGGTCTGTATACCGATCTGTATAACCGCCAGTTCTACACACCAGCGGGCGAGAACCAGCCTGAAACAGTTGGGTAAAGAATTGAAATGAAACCATACGGCAACGTTGCATTGATCGGTTCAGGAGAAACCAGCGCCAGCGGGGGACAAACCTTTGAAGCGCTGGCCCGCGAACTACCCATGCCGTTGAAAGCGGCAGTATTAGAGACGCCGGCCGGGTTCGAAGGCAATTCCATCCAGGTGGCCGGCCGGGTCGCCGACTTTATCAGCCAGCGGCTTCAGAACTATCGCCCGCAGGTGGAGATCATCGCTGCCCGAAAGAGAGAGACGCCATACAGCCCGGATCAGCCTGACATCGTCCAACCCTTATACAACCGCGACCTGATCTTCTTAGGGCCAGGCAGCCCTTCCTATGCAGTCCGCCAGTTGAAAGACAGCCTGGCCTGGCAGATCATCCAGGCGCGCCACCGCCTGGGTGCCAGCCTGGCGCTGGCCAGCGCGGCTTCCATTGCAGTCGGTAAGCTGGCGCTGCCAGTGTACGAAATTTATAAAGTTGGCGAAGACCCTCACTGGAAGGCCGGATTAGATTTCTTCAAGCCTTTTGGCCTCTCGCTGATCATCCTGCCCCATTGGAATAACCGGGATGGCGGCGATGAACTGGATACCAGCCGCTGCTTCATGGGCCAGGGGCGCTTTGCCCTCCTGCAAGAAATGATGCCGGCCGAATGCACCCTGGTCGGGATTGATGAACATACCAGCCTGTTGATCTCATTTGAACACGAAACCTGCCGGGTGGCCGGCCAGGGCGCGGTCCACCTGCTCCAAGCCGGCGAACAACGCGATTACACCGCAGGTGAGCAGTTCTCGATCCAGGACCTGGGGGATTACCAACCGCTGCCAGAGGCTGAAGCAGGCCTGCCGGATACCGTCTGGGAGAAAGCCCTGGCGCTCGCGCAGGCGCCCCTGCCATCCCCGCCAGCGATTCCAGAAGTCGTTCAAATACTGGTTACCCAGCGCCAGGAGGCCCGCAGAGAAAAAGCATGGCACAGAGCCGATGAACTACGCCAGCAAATCGCCAGCCTGGGCTGGAATGTCCAGGATACCCCCTCAGGCCCGGTGTTATCTGAAAAAGAATAGGTTGCCAGCAAAAAGCCAGAAGCGGCTGTTCAAGAAGACCCTTTGGACAGCCGCTTTGCAGGAAACAAAGGTATTTATGAGTTTCACCCCCACGTGTGGGGTTAGTTTACCAACCCTGCTGCCGGACGAAGTTCGTGATTACCGGGATTTCAAAGATCTCGCCCCGGTTTGCTTTGACTGCATATAGAACATTAATTACCACAATCGCCACAAATGCCACGCAACCTAACAGGCCAAGGCTGATCGCACTCAGAATTGCGACAACAATATACTCAGCTACCCCCAGGATCAGGGCCTGCATATTATGAGCTTTCAAGAATGGCCGGCTTTTCTTGTCTTCCATTAAGAGAATTACAATTGGGATTACGGGTGTAAGCAGGTAAGCCAGCAGACCCCACATCCGATCGTCACTGGTCGCGCCTTCAGGTGAAAACTGTTGGTCCATTAATCCTCCTCGGTAAGGGAAAGAATATCGTAATAAACATTGTAAGATAAAAAACGAAAAGTGCAACAAGCAAAGCCTAATTAATCTATGGAAAAACTCTCCCCGTGATACAATTCACACAGTCATGGCTATTCGTGTTGTTTTTATGGGATCCCCTGAGTTCGCCGCGGTTACGCTGGACAGGCTGGCCAGACATTACCCGGTCGTAGGCGTGGTCACCCAGCCCGACCGGCCGGCTGGGCGCGGGCGGATGCTGACTGCCCCGCCGGTCAAGTCGCTGGCGCAATCGTTGGGCATCGAAGTGATCCAACCAGGCCGGCTGCGCGAACCGGAAGCCCAGGCGCGCCTGCGAGAATGGGCGCCTGACCTGATTGTGGTCACTGCTTTTGGCCAGATCCTCCGTAAAAATGTGCTCGAGCTTCCTCAACTGGGCTGTATAAACGTCCACGCCTCGCTGCTACCGCGCTGGCGTGGGGCAGCCCCCATCCAGGCGGCTATCCTGCACGGCGACGCCCACACCGGAGCAACCATTATGCTGATGGACCCCGGCGTCGACACCGGTCCGATACTGTCGCAGCGAGAAATGGCCATCCTGCCTGCCGACACCGCCGGCTCGTTAAGTGAGCGCCTGGCGGAACTGGGCGCTGACTTGTTGATCGACACACTGCCTGGCTACCTGGCTGGGGCAATCCAGCCCGTGCCCCAGGATGACACCCTGGCCACCTACGCGCCGATGCTGGCAAAAGAAGAGGGCGCACTCGATTTCACCCAGCCCGCCGCCGTTCTGGAACGGCAGGTGCGAGCTTTTCATCCCTGGCCAGGCGCTTTCCTGGATCTGCAAGGCCAGCCTTTGAAAATCCACCGTGCCCACACCGCGCCAGGTGGCCCAGGGCTACCCGGGCAGCACAGCGTGATCGGTGGGCTGCCTGCAGTGGCTACTCCACTGGAATACCTGGTATTGGATGAAGTCCAGCCGCCAGGAAAGCGCGCCATGTCGGGACAGGATTTCCTGCGAGGTTTCCGCCAATGGCCTGGATAATCCCTGGGACCTGTGGGTAGACCGAAAGGATCAAATTGACCAACGCCACCTTTCCCCCAATGACTTTTCTATGTTTTGGCGTCGGCGCGATTGGCGCTTATATCGGCGGAAGCCTGGCCCTCTCGGGTAACAAGGTCATTTTCGTCGAGCGCCCGGATGTCGCTGCGGAAATCTGCCGCCGAGGCATCACACTCCACACCGGCCAGGCCTCCCGCCACATTGCTGAGCCAGACATCGTACACAGCCTTGAGGCAGCCTTGCCACATGGCCCCTTCACTGCCGCCATCCTGGCCGTCAAATCATTCGATACCGGCGCCGTTCTGGATAACCTGAAATCTTACACAGCCGATCTACCGCCGATCCTATCTTTTCAGAATGGGGTAGAAAACGAACCGCTTCTTGCGGCCGGTTTGGGCGGCGAAAAGGTGATTGCCGGCACCGTCACGACGGCCATCGGGCGAAAAGGCCCTGGGGAGATCGCGGTCGAGCGACTGCGCGGGATCGGCATCGCAGTTAACCACCCGCTCGGGCCGGCGTTAGTGGCAGTCATGAACCGCGCGGGGCTGCGGGCAACGGCTTTTCCGAACCCGGCTGCCATGAAGTGGTCAAAGCTGCTTACCAATCTGATCGCCAATGCATCCTCGGCCATCCTCGATATGCCCCCCGGGCAAATCTTTGCCAACCCGGCTCTCTATAAAATGGAGGCCCGGCAGCTTCGTGAGACACTGCGCGTAATGCGCGCCCAGAACATTCCTGTCGTCGATCTGCCTGCCACCCCGGTCCGCGCCCTGGCCTGGGCCATCACAAACCTGCCGCTGCCGGTCAGCCGGCTGCTGCTCCAACGCTCAGTCGGCAAAGGACGGGGCGAAAAAATGCCCTCCTTTCACATCGATCTTTACGCCGGGCGCGGGAAAAGCGAGGTGGATTATTTGAACGGCGCAGTCGTGCGCTATGGGAAACGCTACCACGTCGCCACCCCGGTAAACCAGGCCCTAACCAGGATCCTGACCGCCCTGACCCAGGGCGAAATTCCCCTCGGTACCTACGCCCACCAACCGGAAAAACTGCTGGCTGAAATCCCGGACGAGTGATAGCCACAGACCGGAACAGTTTGTTCTTTACAACTCAAACAAAAAGCGGCCCGCACCTGGTTTCGATTTCATCACGTTGCGCGGGCCGCAGAAGATGATGAAATCGATTAAGGAGCACAGGCGTATATGTCCGTTCCAGCATGGGTCAGCGAGGCTGTTTTCTACCAGATATTTCCAGACCGGTTTGCTAATGGCAACCCGGATAATGACCCGGTCAACGTGCAGCCTTGGGGAGCCATTCCTACCCGGCGGGGGTTCCAGGGCGGCGACCTGCAGGGGATCGTGCAGCGGCTCGATTACCTGCTTGACCTGGGCATCAACACCCTGTACCTCAACCCGATCTTCATGGCAGCTTCCACACACCGTTATGATACGATCGATTACCTGAAAATCGACCCGAAACTGGGCGAGATGAAGGATTTTCAGGCGCTGATCGATGCTGCCCATCACCATGGCGTGCGCGTCATCCTCGACGGCGTCTTCAACCACTGCGCGCGTGGCTTCTTTGCCTTCAACGATATCCTTGAAAACGAAGACGAATCCCCCTACCTGGACTGGTTCTTCGTCCACAAGCTCCCGCTGCGGGCTTATACGCCCGGCAAAGCGCGCAATTATGAAGCATGGTGGGGGTATAAGAGCCTCCCAAAGCTCAACACGAACAACCCGCACGTCCGGCGCTACCTGCTCAATGTAGCCCGATATTGGATTGAACAGGGTGCTGACGGCTGGCGACTGGACGTGCCCAATGAGATCGACGACGACTCTTTCTGGGCCGAGTTCCGCGCCGCCGTCCATTCAGCCAACCCGGATGCCTATTTACTGGGCGAAATTTGGGACCTGAACCCGCGCTGGGTAGACGACCAGCATTTCGATGGGTTGATGAACTACCCGGTCCGGACAACCTTGCTGAATTACTTGAATGAAGAATTGCCCCCCGCGCAGTTCGGCCAGGCCCTGGAGCGGATTCTGGCGACCTACCCTGCTGAGAACCTGCCTGCCATGTACAACCCTTTGGGCAGCCACGACACCGAGCGCATCCTGACGATGTTAGGAAGCAACGTCAACAAACTGAGGTTGGCCTTTCTCTTGCAGTTCGCCCTGCCCGGCGCCCCGGCTATCTACTCCGGTGATGAAGTCGGCGTCGAGGGTCTGAAAGATCCTGACTGCCGGAAAGCATTTCCATGGAACGAGAGCCAATGGATACCCGGCCTGCGCGACTGGGTAAAAGCGCTCGTGGCGGTGCGAAAATCCAACCGCGCTTTTCAGAAGGGTAGTTTTCTACCGCTGCCAGTCCTTGACAATCTAAATGGATTCGCCTTTGCACGAGCCTATTGTGGCGAACAGGTTATCACCGCCGTAAACCCAGGTTACACATCGGCCAACCTCACCATCTCGGTCGAGGCACTCGGCCTGGAGAACGAGAAAGTACTGCACAGCCTTCTCGATCCCCGCGAGGTGTCTGTAACGGAGGGCCATCTGCACCTGACACTCCCACCCATGCAAGGAATTTACCTGAGGTAACAAGATGAAATCAATGGAATCTTCGTGGAAGAATCATAAAGGCATCGACATCTTCGTCCAGGAATGGGCGCCGGATGGCGAAGTTCGCGCAGCCATCGGGCTGGTCCATGGGCTTGGCGAGCATACCGGCCGCTACCACCACGTGGCTCGCCAGCTCACTGCAGCTGGCTACGCCATGCTGGGCGTAGATCTGCCGGGCCATGGCCGCACCGGCGGGCCGCGCGGATTTACCTCCTTCGACGAGATTGGCGACGAAATCGATCTTATGCTGTCCTGGCTTGAAAAGCGCTACCCTGGAAAACCCCGCTTCCTGTACGGGCACAGCATGGGAGGTGCAGCCGTGCTTTACCACGTACTGAACTCCCAGCCTGTTCTGCACGGCGCGGTCGTTACCAGCCCAGGGTTAGCTACGGGAGAACCGGTCCCGCCTGCAAAAGTTTTATTGGCCAAAGTGATGGCCAGGCTCATGCCTTCCTTCAGCATGGACAACGGGCTGGATCTGAATAACCTGTCGCGCGATCCGGCAGTGATCCAGGCCTACCAGCAAGACCCGCTCGTCCACAGCAAGATCTCTGCCCGGTTAGGCCTGGATATCCTTACGCGAGGTGATTGGATCCTGTCCAGGGCGCGAGAATTTCCGGTACCGCTGCTGCTGATGCAGGGCGGCGCAGACCACATTGTCTCAGCTGCTGCAGTCAGCCAACTGGCCAGCCTGGTACCGTCCGGTTTGCTGACCTACAAAGTTTGGGAAGGCTTTTATCATGAGACCCACAACGAACCCGAACAGGAACAAGTCATCCAAACCATCGGAGACTGGCTCGGCCAGCAGCTTGAGGTGGTATACTAACCTTCGTTTTTAATACACTACCTGACGCGGAGTCCGATTATGGCGAAATATTTCCTGGCGGTAATTGCCGGGCTGATAATCTTTACCCTATCCGCCTGTGCAGCAGGCAAGTCGAACAATCAAATCAGCTATACGGCCAATGTGCAAGACATGGAAATTTACATGATTGACCGCCAGACTGATAAGACTTTGAACCTGACCAATAATCCTTACGATGATTGGTGGCCAACCTGGTCCAAAGACGGCACACAGATGGCTTTTGCCTCGCACCGCACCGGCAACTTTGAACTGTATATTTTGGATGTTGACAAAGAAGAGGTGGTCCGGATCACCAACAACCCGGCCGATGACGGCTGGCCGGCCTGGTCGCCGGATGGCAAATATATCCTTTACGCGACCAACCAGGACAATAATTATGAAGTATACCGGATTAACGTAGACGGTTCTGCCCCCCTGAACCTGACCCGCAGCCAGGCTGAAGAAGGCCTGCCTGCCTGGTCGCCAGACAGCCGGCAGGTCGCCTTTGCCAGCAACCGCGACGCAAACTGGGAGATCTACATCACCAGCTTTGATGGACTGTCCCCAGTTCAAAACCTGACAAATCATCCTGGCGGGGACGTTATGCCGGCCTGGTCGCCAGACGGTAAAAAGATGGCCTTTGTCTCAGACCGCAATGGCAACACAGACATCTTCATCTATGATTTCGCCAGCCAGCAAACCACCCAGATCACCGATAACCTGGGCGGCGACGAATTCCCTGCCTGGTCGCCGGATGGCAAACAGATCCTGTACGTGTCATACCAGAACGGGCAGTGGGATGTATTTTCGATGAATGCAGACGGAACAAACCCGGTGAACCTGACCAACGATCCAATTCAGGAATGGCGGCCGGCTTTCCGCCCCTAGCCCTTCCTGAATTTATTCAAGAAACCGGCCAACGCCCAAGGCATGCGTTGGCCGGTCTCTTGCGCTTATTGTCCATTCTAACTTGACCCTATCCCACGCCAAGACTACAATCAAAGATAGAAGGGGTCCAAACATGACCATCTCGTTGGATCTGGGACGATGTTCACCAACTGCAAGCCAGGGCATAGGTCACAAGCCTGGAGGCCTCAAACTGAATCAAGCCCCGATCCCCTTAACTCATCAACTTCTTCAAAGGAGTTTCAATCGATGACCGACTTTCTCTTTCGTGGCTCGCTGGAAGATCTGGATCCTGCTGTCTATGAGCTGATCCAGCTTGAGACGGAACGCCAGTACCGTAAACTGATTTTGATCCCAAGCGAAAGCACGGCGCCGCTGGCAGTCCGCGAAGCCATGGGGTCTGCGTTTCAGAACCTGTATGCAGAAGGCTACCCAGACGAAGAAACGCGCTGGATGCCGGAAAACGAAATCCTGGATTACGAAGCCCGGCTTGCCCATTACCGGCGCTATGCCGACCCGCGGTACTACAAAGGCGTTGAATACGCCGACATCGTAGAATCCCTGGCCCGCCGACGCTGCGCAGAGGTTTATGCCACCCCGGCCTTCCCGGCTGACCGGTTGTTTGTCAATGTTCAGCCACTTTCTGGAGCACCGGCGAACAATGCCGTCTACACAGCGCTGATCAATCCAGGTGAGACGATCATGGGCATGAACCTGCTCCATGGCGGCCACCTGACCCACGGATCGTCAGTAAACCGCTCTGGCAAGCTCTTTAAAGTCGTCCACTATAACGTAGATCCCGTTACCGAGCAGATCAACTATGAAACGGTGGCTGAGAAAGCTCAGGAGCACAAGCCCAAACTCATCATCGCCGGATATTCGTCTTATTCGTGGACGCCCGACTGGCAGAAGTTCCGCGCTATTGCCGACTCGGTCGGCGCAGTGCTGCTGGCCGATATCTCGCACATCGCCGGGTTGGTAGCTGGGGGCGCCGTCCCAAGCCCGGTCGGCCATGCCCATGTAGTTACCTTCACCACGCACAAGACCCTGACCGGGCCGCGCGGCGCGGTCATCCTGACGACCGATTCAGCCCTGGCGCGCAAACTCGACCGGGCTGTTTTTCCCGGAGAGCAGGGTGGCCCTCACGTCCATATCTTTGCAGCCCTGGCAACCAGTTTCAAGCTGGCCCAGACGGAGCAGTTCAAACAACTCCAGGTCCAAATCGTGAAAAACTGCCAGGCCCTCAACAACCGCCTGGCAGAACGGGGTTTCCGCATGGTCTATGGGGGTACCGATACACATCTCACCAACTTCGATTGCAAATCTATCCAGGGTCCAGGAGGGATATCCCTTTCCGGCGACATGGCTTCACGGATTCTGGACATCGCCGGGCTGGTCACCAACCGCAACACCATCCCGGGCGACAAAACAGCCCTGCAAGCTTCTGGCGTCCGCATCGGCACGACCTGGGTGACACAACGCGGGCTGAAAGAAGCAGACATGCGGAGCATTGCGGATTTGATTGCGGATGTGCTCCAGTCTACCGTGCCATATACGGTCGAAACCCGCCAGGGCCCTGCGCTGCGCGCTAAAGTTGATTTCGCTGTGCTCGAGGAAGCCAGGCGAAAAGTGCACGAAATTGCTTCTCGGGCCGGCATCGATTATGAGCCTGCCCGGCATGGTTACCCGCATTTCAACTATATCGACGATGCATTCCCCGGGCAGTGGACTGTCCTTGAACTGGCCGGCGCCGGCGTGCGCGCCTTTGCCAATTACGCTTTCAGCAGCGCTGTCGAAGCCCTGGGGACCGGACAAAGCCAGAAAACCTCCCTGAACACAACCCAGGGGCCCGTAGAGGGCATTCTAACCTGTGCAGGCCTGAATACCTATCGCTTGACTTTACCGTCAGCCAAGGCCCCCCTGGCTGCCGCCTGGCTGCGGGATCTTTCAGACGGTTATATCCGCTTCGATCCTGATCTCACCCGCCGGCTGCCCGGTCCGGTCATAGTGCGCCCATCCCAATCCGAGCCGGTTCTCCAGGCAAGCGGCGAAATGGCTGCCCTGGATAAACCCTATTACATCGGCATCCATGAAAGCAAGGCCGAGGGCCAGCCACTGCCGGCTTTCCAATGGGAAGAGAAGAACGCCGGAAGCCTGCGACGCACCCCCTTATATGAGATGCACCGCAAAATGGGCGCCCGGATGGTCCCATTCGCTGGCTGGGAAATGCCCGTTCAGTACACTTCAATTGTCGAAGAGCACATGGCAACCCGCCAGGCAGCCGGCCTGTTCGACGTCGCGCACATGGGCGTATACCAGGCCGAGGGTCCTCACGCCGCAGCATTTTTAGACAGCGTATGCGGAAACGACATCGAGGCCATGGCGGTGGGAGAATCGGTGTACACCCACTTTCTCGATCCCGATGCAAATGTCATCGATGATACGCTGGTGTATCGCCGGGCAGAGGAAAAGTACCTGGTGGTCGTCAATGCGTCAAACGATGACAAAGACTGGGCCTGGCTGAATGCAGTGCGCGAGGGCTCCGTAATGGTGGACCACGCCCGCCCCTGGGCGAAAGCTTTTGGCCGGGAGGTAATTTTGCGTGACCTGCGGGATCCAAAGGCAGGCAGCGACATGCGGGTCGACATTGCCCTGCAGGGTCCAAAATCGCGCGACATTCTCCTGGCGCTCGGAACCGACCCGCAAACCCGCCGCCGCGTTATGGCCCTCAAGCGAACCGAATTATGCGAAGCCACCATCGGTGGATTTGAACTGGTCGTCTCGCGCACCGGTTATACCGGCGAGCGTATGGCCTTCGAACTGTTCGTCCACCCAGAGAAAGCGGCCGAGCTTTGGGCGCGGCTGATTGAAGCCGGCACGCCGCTGGGGCTGAAGCCCTGTGGCCTGGGCGCCCGCGACTCGCTGCGCACCGAAGCCGGGCTGCCCCTGTACGGCCATGAAATGGGCGGCGAGTTCAACTTAGGGGTTGGCGACGCCGGTTTTGGCTCGTATGTCAAGGTCTATAAACCGTGGTTTATCGGGCGCGAGGCATTTATCCGGCACGAAGCAACCCGCAAGAGCATCGTCACCCGCTTCCGTTTCACCGAAAAAGGCGTTCGAATGGCACACCCAGGTGACCCGGTCGTCGACCAGAAGGGCCGTGTGGCAGGGTTCGTGACGAGCTGTGCAATCGATCGCGAAGGTTATCTGACCGGTCAGGTTTATCTCGATGTTAGCCTGGCGGAGGAAGGGACCCCAATCAGTATCTATCAATCCGCGCCTAAAAACGCTGGCAAAGCCCCAGCTGAGTTAACAAAGGGAGATCGAGTGACCCTCCCAACTCTGGCGACGGTTATCAGCCGCTTTCCAAAACTGACCTGAGGCAGCAGGAGCCTGATCCAAACCACATTTGTCTGACAGGAGAAAACTTCATGCAAACCCTTTGGGATCACCGGTATTCACAGCGTGCCATGCAAATGAAAAGTTCGGCTATTCGCGAACTGTTGAAACTGACGGAGCAGCCTGATATTATTTCGTTTGCCGGGGGATTGCCCGCTCCGGAAGTTTTTCCCAACGAGCAGTTCAAAGAGGCCTGCGTAAAAGTTATGCAGACGATGGGCCCAACCGCCCTGCAATATGGGCCTACCGAAGGCTATCAGCCTCTGCGCGAAATGATCGCCAGGCACACCATGCGCTATGGCATTCAGATCACCACAGATAACATCATGATCACCTCGGGATCGCAGCAGGCACTGGATCTGCTGGGAAGAATTTTCATCAATCGTGGAGACCGGATCATCGTTGAGTCCCCCACCTACCTGGGCGCATTACAGGCCTGGAACATCTATGGAGCCGAATACGTCACGGTCGAATCGGACAAAGACGGGATGATCACCGAAAAACTGGAGGCCGCCCTGCGGGCCGGACCCAAATTCATATATGCGCTGCCCAACTTTCAGAATCCGACCGGCGTCACGCTCTCTCTGGAACGCCGGCAGCGCCTGGTCGAGCTGGCGGACCGCTATGGCGTGCCGATCATCGAGGATGACCCCTACGGTCAGCTACGCTACGAAGGTAGCCACATTCCCTCGATCGTCGTCCTGGATGAGAAACTCCATCCGCGCAACGGGCAGTACACCGGTAATGTGATTTACCTGAGCACATTCTCAAAAACCCTGGCGCCAGGCATCCGGGTAGCGTGGGTGATTGCCCCACCTGAGGTAATCCGCAAACTGGTGCAGGCCAAACAGGGAGCCGACCTGCAAACAGCGACCTTCAACCAGATCGTAGCACACGAAGTTGGCCGGGGCGGCTTCCTGGATAAACACGTGGAATTTATCCGCAAGGTCTATCGGGAACGCCGCGATGTCATGCTCGATTCGCTGGACGAACACATGCCAGACGGCGTCAGTTGGACCCACCCCCAGGGCGGGCTGTTCCTGTGGGCGACGATGCCCGAGAAATTGAATTCCGTTGAAGTCTTGCAAGATGCAGTCGCTCAAAAAGTAGCTTTTGTCCCTGGCTTCTCCTTTTATCCGCGCGGCGGTGGAAATAATACCATGCGGTTAAATTTCTCCAATGCCACCCCTGAACGGATCAATGAAGGGATCAGCCGGATGGGCCAGGTCATTAAGAAACACCTCAGTCATTAAAAATGGTGTTGTGTCCGCCGTCCGGCGGACACAACATCACGCTTTCAACCCCATATCCTGCACAGGCTGTGGCGTTTTGTGAGGACGCAGACACCCTTTCAAAACGCCACAAGGGCTAATAAAGAGAAAATTATTCGGCCTGACCGTTCACAACAGACAGGAATTCATCCAGCACCGAGCGAAGCATCTTTTCCGGCAAAGCGCCAACCTGCCGGTGGACAATCTTGCCGTTTGAAACAAAAAGCATAGTCGGGATTCCTTGAACGCCGAAGCGCGTTGCCCATTCCGGGTTCTCATCGGTATTGACCTTGGCCACAACCAGCTTGCCCTCCTGCTCCTTGGCAATCTTATCCAGGATCGGGGCAACCATCCGGCAAGGGCCGCACCAGGGGGCCCAGAAATCGACAATCACCGGCAGCGTAGATTTTAATACCTGTTCTTCAAATGCCGCATCAGTAACATGAACCGGTTCGCTAACCATTGCGTCTCCTTAATTTTTGCATTTCAAATAGGGCAATAGTATATCATGACCGGCCCAGTCCGGTCATCGAAACACTTATAGATCCGGGCTTCCCCCTGCCCGCTGCCGGCGAAAATCGACAAAACGGTAGCCAATCCCGCGCTCAGTTAAGATATATTTTGGATTGGATGGATCTTCTTCAAGCTTTTGGCGCAGATAGTTGATATAAAGACGAACATAATGGGGCTCATCTCGATATTCGTATCCCCATACTTTGGACAGAAGCTGGTCGTAAGTGACAACCCAACCTGCATTTTGTACGAGATGGAATAACAGGCGATATTCCGTCGGGCGCAGCCTGACCAGTTCATTATTTACCCACACCTCACGCCGGCCAAAATCAATCTTCAGCCGGTCATCCACCTCGATCAATTCGCTGCGGCTGGCTGGGCTGGCAGCTTCCGTCCGGCGCAGCACAGCCCGCACCCGGCTGACCAGCTCACGGGGGCTGAAGGGCTTGGTGATATAGTCGTCTGCTCCCAGCTCGAGGCCACGCACCCGGTCGTCTTCTTCTCCTTTGGCAGTCAGCATAATAACCGGGATGCTGCTGATCTCACGGATCATCTTTAAGACCTCAAACCCGTCGATATCAGGCATCATCACATCCAGGATGATCAGGTCTGGCATCTCCGTTCGAAGCGCCTGGATAGCTTTCATACCCCTGTATGCTTCAATCACCTGGAAACCATCGTGTTCAAGGTTCAGGCGGATGAAACGAGCCATCCGCTCTTCATCGTCTACGACCAGGATACTCCTGTTCTTTAAAGAATCATCAGGCATCCGACCTACTCCCGGACAAAGGAAATAATCTGTTCTTCCTCACCGGTCGGGATCACTTCAATGAAATTGATGCGTGAAATGGGCCAGTAAACCGTATTCACATTAACCTCCAGGTAATGCAAATCTTTCCCATCTCGCCGGCGGGGATTCTTAACAACAACCATCGTGTCTGTAACCGCTGGGAGTGCTTCCATCTCCCCAAGGACTGGATCTTCATTACTGATGTGCACAAGAACAGTAGGCATAGAACGTTTTCCCCTACTTACGGATGAGTACTTGGATTTTAAACTTACCAAGTGAGACGACATCACCGTGATTCAATGGATAATCGACGTTTGGCATAATTTTCTGCCCGTTTACCCGGGTTCCATTCGAGGAGCCCAAATCGGTGATGAATACACGCTGGTTGCTCAGCTTCAGCGCAGCATGAAGCCGTGAAACTCCTTCAGCATAAGCCTCATACGGTGAAAGGTCAACATCAGGCAAGATCGGCTGACCCTCCGCAACGCGCCCGAGGGTAAATTCCGTCTGTCCGGATAAGTGCAAGATCATGCCACTCTCAATTAAGTGGAGAGAAACTACCGCATCCGTGGTGGAGGGAGAAAGCGATTGTGAAGGTGGAGGAGAAGACCGCTGGGATTGAAACATCAATAAACCCGTCTGGTTCCGCTCGATCGAGTGAGTGTTCGGTACTTCCAGCACTACCAGCCGAGCCCCACATTCGCTGCAAAAAAGCGCGCCTGCTAACTCCTGATGACGGCAGTTTGGGCAAAGAATCATGGCTTTAGCTCCGTCCCCGAAGACAACAACAAAGCACGGGTGCCGTACTTGATCCTCTTCTGTCCCTCCCCGCTAAAGCGCCGGCTTTGCTGGATGTGCTCTGCCTCAATTAATACCGTATGCGCCAGCTCACGATCGCCCTGCGACAAAAGATGCGTGGCAAGGTAATGAAGGTGCTTGGTAGCCTTGTCGATCTGGCCCTGCTCAACCTCCTGGCGGACTTTCTCCTGGAGACGGTACAGAGTTAGTTTCGCCATCGCTTCCACAATCATGGGGGGCGGTGTTTCTGGCTCAACATTCAATTTTACTGGCAGATGAAGGTCGACCAGGATCCTTGAGTTGGATACCTTTCGCCCAAGGATCTCCATGCGAATCTGGCCTCGGGCAAGCGTCAGTCGCTCTAATTCCACACTCAGAGGTGGAACCATAAATTCCATCAACAGACTGATACTCTTCCTGTTTTGAATATCGCCAAGCAGGATTGGGCTGGTGGTCGATAAAGTGGCAGTATAAGGTTGCAACCGGAACACATATCGCAGGTCAACATCGCTCGAGCTTTCAAACTCGAAGCGAAGCCCACGCGCATAAATCGTTTCCATCTCCGCAAGCTTCTGCATTAAAAAATTATCCAGGTCCCGCGGGCTCGAAACAAACTGCGAACTGCCACCGCTCAGGCTGGTGATTTGGTCCATCAGGTTATCATTCCACTCGTGCCCAATTCCCAGCACGTTGATATTGATTCCCTCACCAGCAGCTTCGCGAGCAAGCTGCAGGCAACCTTCATCATCACCATAAGTGTGACCATCCGTCAGAAGGACAAGCTGCCTGAGATAATTCACATCGGTCTGGCGCAGTTGTTCAAGGCCCAACAGCAGGCCTTGCAGGATCTCCGTTCCTCCACCCGTCTGAATCAGGCTAATCCGATGATCCGACTTACTTAATGCAGAGGCGCGCGTCGGAGGAATGAGCACTTCAGCCCGGTCGCTAAAAGCGATCACAGAGAGAATATCCTGCGAGCGTAGTTGCTGGAGGAGATTGAGCGCCGCAGTTTTGACCATATCCATCCTTGCACCGGCCATCGATGTGGAACGATCCAGAACCAGGCACACGTGAGCCGGGGATGCCCCTCCTTTGGCGGCGTCTCCGGTGCAAACCAGATCTAACATGACATAAGTGAGCTGTGGTTCGCCCATGCAAGACAAAGCCGACCGGCTGAACCTGGCGCTAACCGAAATCTCCGGCCCCATGCGCAGATGCGCAGGCAAAGTGGAATCGTATTTTGCCCGCCTTTCCGGGTTCGAAAGCACTTCATAAGCTTTTTGAACAGCCAGGAATTGTTCCCTGACAGCCGGATCGGGATTGGCATCCGGATGCAAATTGCGGGCCAGCACAAAATAGGCTCCCCGGATCTCATCTGGAGTGGCGTTGTAAGGGACACCTAGTGTGGAGTAATGGTCGAGTGGCATAACTGGAATTTCGCTAACCCAGGTACTGCACAAGTATCACGCTGATATTGTCGGGCCCACCTGCAGCATTTGCGGCCGCGATCAGTTCGTGACACCCGATAATCGGATGAGGAGATGCCTGGACAATCCGGTACATTTCCTGATCGGAAACCGACCCCCAGAGTCCGTCACTGCACAACATCAGATACCCGTGGTCCGGCAGGGTATATGTTTTCATATCTGGATGGAACGGTTCGCTCTGTCCCAATGCCCGATAGACCACATTACGCTGTGGATGAACAATTGCCTCCTTTTCATCAATTTGGCCCAGATCAAGCAGGCGCTTGACCAGTGAATGATCCTGGGTCATTACCTGGATTCGTCCATCGGGGTAAATAAAGTAAGCGCGCGTATCACCAACATGCGCGATCGTCACCTGATCGCCAATCACAAGAGCAGCAGTCATCGTTGTCCCACCACCGGGAGCGTTTTGCAGCACCTCTCGGTGGGCCTCGCCAACCCCATGCTCGATCACCTCGTGGATGCTCTCACCCTCCAAATCCGGCTGCCCGCTGAGGAATGGCTCGTAAATCTTGCGCATGAGGTATTCAGCCAGCCTCCTGGCGGCACATCCGCTGGCAATTTCACCGTTCAGGTGCCCCCCCATCCCATCTGCAACAATGAAGATACCAAAGGGAAGATCAGTACTTCCATCCGCCAGAATCGCCTGCATCGTGTAGAGCGTATCCTCGTTGTGATCGCGCTGCTTTCCCACCGACTGCCCGCTTCCGACGATCAACTGGGGAGGCTGAAATTTCACTGGCGTCGCCTGGCTCACCGGCTGTTCTTCGATAAGCGGGGCTGTTTCGACCGCAGCAGATGCAGGAATATGCTCCGCATACCCTCGGCAAAACAATTTCCGAAACAGATCCCGGAAGAAGGTTAACACAAATGGCCTCCTGAAACATTGCAAGGTAGATAGCCAGGCGCGCCAGAAATTATGCCGTCAGCGCGTAAAGGACATGATCTGTTGAGCCAACATACAAAACATCATTATACACGATCGGGCTGCTGGTGATCGGGCCGCCCGTTATAAATTTCCACCGCAAGCGGCCGGTTCTGTACTCTAGACAGTACAAAGTTCCATCCGCCGCACCACAGTAAACAGAGTCTTTATGGATAATCGGCGAACCGCTCACCTGATGCTCGGTCCGGTAACGCCAGATTTCCCGCGCATTGCCCGCGTCCACGCAGTAGATAAAGCCATCCGCCGAACCCGCGATGACGAAATTATCCGCCATACAGGGCGTCGTCACAGAGCCCTTTCCCATCCGGAACCGCCAGACCGACCAACCCGACCGGGCATCAAGCGAATACAGCATCGCATCCAATGAGGTAAAAAAGACGGTTCCCTTCACCACCAATGGCGAGCACAAGATTGCCCGCTTCGCTTTCCAGCGCCATTTCAACTGCCCGTTAAGTGAGAGGCAGAAGAAATCGCCTTCATCCGTACCAAAAAAGATCAAATCCTGCGCCACGACCGGCGAAGACCGGACTGGCGCCCCGGTTTCAAACCGCCATACCAGCCGGTTGGTAGACAGATCAATTGCGTATAAATAACCATCATCCGAGCCAAATACGACCCGCCCTTCGGCTACCGCAGGAGACGTTCGGATAGGCGCCTCAGCCCGGAACGTCCAATTCAGGCGGCCATTTTTCATTGAAACGCTGTAAAAACGGCCATCATCCGAGCCAAACAGCACCATACCATCCACAACTGCCGGTCGGCTTACAATTCCCCCTTCAGAAGCGTGTTTCCATAGGAACTGACCGTTACTGGCATTGAGTGCGTAGAGATTATTATCATAGGTGCCAACGAAAATCGTCCCGTTCTCAAGCGTCGCTGTTCCCCGAATCTCGTCTTCGCATTGAAATGTCCATAAGGGATGCGGTCCTTCCTCCCCTTTCATTACGGACGTTGTGGAAGGCATGCGCGAGAGAAGGCCAGTTTTCCGCCCGGCCAGGATCATAGCATCTTTCATCGCCTGGGCCGACTGGAAACGATCCACCGGATTATATTGAAGCGCCGTGTTCACCACCGTTTCCATCTCTACCGAGATGGCGGGATTGATCTTGCGGATCGGGCGATCACCAAACGTGAAGGGAGGCTCAAGGCGCGGGTCTTTGCGTGTGAGCAGATGATGGAGAGTCGCACCCAGCGCGTAAATATCTGCCTGGGGCGACGCTTCTCCCCGGTACTGCTCTGGCGGCGAATAACCCTCCGTGCCGATCATGGTGCCCTTCTGCCCGTCCCTGAAGCTCTTGGCAATTCCAAAGTCAATCAAGATAATATGGTTGTTCTGATTGACCATGACATTGGAAGGCTTCATATCTCGAAAGATAATCGGTTCCGGTTTGTGATTGTGCAGGAACGACAGAACATCACATAACTCGATCCCCCACTGGATCACCTGTTCTTCAGAGTAAAAATTCGGGTTCTGGGAGATCAGTTCTTCCAGGTCCTTGCCATTAATGAATTCCAGAACCAGGTAAGACCGCTCATTGTGAGAAAAGTAATCGAAGATGCGCGGGATATTTGGGTGTTCCAGAGTCGCGAGGATGTTTGCTTCGCGCTCAAAGTTCTGGACAATCGTCTGGCGAACCAGTGGATCGCGCGCCTGATTGATCATCTCTTTGACTGCAACCAGCTTAACCGCGTTCGGAAAATGCAGGTCGCGGGCGCGGTAAACCGACCCCATCCCACCTATGCCGATCACTTCTTGAATAGCATAGCGATTGACCAGAATCGCGCCCGGTTGGAGCTGTCGATCTGGCAATTGGCCGGAGTCAAAGTTTTGCGTCATCCGCTGTGTTCCCAATGCGTACTCCCAATAAGTTGTTCAGACTTCGTTCGTTTTGTGTTGGCGACACAGCCGCCCACACAAAACAAAACCAGAGATAGAATAGGTAGATAAATCGAAAAGCCCTGCTGTTTGACAGTGAATTAGCCTACCCTCTAATCTTGCGCCCAGCTAGTTGATGTTTAAATTATAAAAGCGCTATGTTTATAATGCAACCTATCTTCGTAAATTTTACACAGAATTTCAATTGCACAAAAGCAAGTATGGTTAGCGATCTTAACGAGAATCTGTTATCATTACCAGCGCTTAGATTTATTTCACCGCTGTTATCAGCAACGAGAGATCGTCCAAATGCCCGATTTTGACCGATACCAATCCCCATTTAGCTGGCGATACGGAACCGACGAAATGCGCCAGATATGGAGCGAAACAAACAAACGCCGTCTCTGGCGCCTGATTTGGGTCGCTCTGGCCCAGGTGCAGTCTGAAATTGGCCTGGTAAAACCGGAGCAGGTAGAGGATCTACGCGCCAACCAGAACAGGATCGATATTCCCCGCGCATTACAAATCGAGTCCGAGATTCACCACGATCTGATGGCAGAAGTTACAGCGTTTGCCGAGCAGTGCCCTGTGGGCAAGGGAATCATCCATCTTGGAGCCACCTCGATGGATATTGAAGATAACGCCGACGCGCTTCGCCTGCGCCAATCGATCGACCTGATCCTTGAAAGACTGGCGGAGATCCTCAGCTTGTTTTCGAAGAAATTGGTTGACTATGCGGAAGTGCCGGTCATTGCATTCACACATCTTCAACCGGCCGAACCGACTACCCTGGGTTACCGGCTGGCATTTTACGCACAAGATCTGCTGACGGACTGGGAGCAGCTCCAATCTTTGCGCCAGGCGATTCGAGGAAAAGGCTTTAAGGGTGCGGTTGGCACAAGTGCATCATACAGCGAGCTCCTTGGTCCCGACCAGCTTGATCCTTTTGAACAGCGCCTGAGCCATCTCCTCGACCTGCCTTTTTATTCGATCACCAATCAGACCTATCCTCGGAAACAAGATTACCTGGTGCTCAATGCCCTTGCCGGGCTGGCAGCTTCGATCTATAAATTTGCCTTCGACCTGCGCCTGCTGCAAGCCCCAACTATCGGCGAGTGGAGCGAGCCATTTGGAGAAAAACAGGTTGGATCCTCAGCCATGCCTTTCAAACGGAATCCAATCAACGCTGAAAAAATAAATTCCCTGGCGCGCATGCTGGCCCAGATGCCGCCGGTGGCCTGGCAGAATGCCGCCCACTCCTTGCTGGAGCGCACACTCGATGACAGCGCAAATCGCCGCTCACTGCTTCCCGAAGCCTTCTTGATCAGCGACGAGCTGCTGCGAACGACTGCCAGAATCCTCCGGGGAATGCAGGTTAATGAAAAAGCAATCGATCAAAATCTCTCGGCTTATGCGCCGTTCGCAAGCACAGAACGCGTGTTGATGGCGCTGGTAAAAGCTGGCGCCAACCGCCAGGAAATGCACGAACGCCTGCGCACCCACGCCATGACAGCCTGGCAGTCTGTCCGCGCCGGGCAGCCTAACCCGCTCGCCGCGCTGCTGGCGCGAGACCCGGGCATCAACCAGCACCTTTCGCAATTCATGATCGAAAAACTGATGGATGTCGATCAATATGTGGGCAGTGCGCCCCAACGCGCGCGAGAGCTGGCGAATCACATCCAAGAAATGATTGCCGTTTATCAGGCATCTGGGAGGAATTGACCATGTCCAATTTTGCAGGAAAAGGGAAAGTCGCGGTCGTAAAAACATCGCCCGCAACAGTTTTGGAGGATATCGACCGGGTCATGCGGCTGGCGGGAGTCGAAGACGCGCTTCCCAAAGGTGTGACCACCGGCCTAAAAATTAACATCTCCTGGCAAACCTGGTACCCTGCCTGCTCCACCACGCCGTGGCAGTTAGAGGGAGTGATCCAGTCTCTGCGCCAGAGGGGTTACGATGACCTGGTTGGCATCCATAATGACACCGTGGTTGTCGACACCAGTGTCGGCGAGACCAATAACAAGCACCTGTTTGTCACCCAGAAGAATAACGTCCCATGTATTTACCTGTATGACCAGCAGTTTGAGTGGATGCGCTACGAGCCCAAGAGCCGGCCTTTGCTGGTTCTGGATAAAGTTTATCCAGAGGGTGTCTACATACCCAAGGCCCTGGTCGGCAAAAATATTGTCCACCTCCCCACGGTAAAAACGCACGTTTTTACCACGATCACCGGGGCGATGAAGAATGCTTTTGGTGGACTGCTGCACCGCAACCGCCATTGGACGCACAGCGTCATCCATCAAACGCTGGTCGATCTGCTGACCATTCAACAAGAAATCCATCCGGGCATTTTCGCGGTTATGGACGGCACCTTCGCCGGAGATGGCCCTGGACCGCGCGCCATGCGCTGGCATGAAAAGAATATCTTGCTGGCATCTGCTGATCAGGTAGCGATCGACGCTGTATCGGCTCGCCTGCAAGGCTTTGACCCAATGAAGATCGAGTTTATCCGCACGTCTCACGAGCTGGGATTGGGCGTGGGCGACCCCAGCCAGATCGAGATCATCGGTTATGACATCGAACAAGAAGAACCATGGAATTTCGTTCAAGAAGATACATTTGCGTCACGCGGCCAAAAGATGATCTATCATGGGCCGCTCAAACCACTGGAAAAACCTCTTTTACAAAGCCCAATTGTCCCCTGGAGCTATTTTGCGAGCAATTTTTACCACAACGTTTATTGGTACCCATTTGTCGGTCGGAAACGGGTTGAGGAGGCCTTGAAAACGCCCTGGGGGCAATTATTCGAATCGTACGGGGATGGTAAAGTGGTCATGCCGGGTATGGAGCCCAAGACAGTCGTCCAGGCGGTGGTCGGGCTGACCACCCTGGCCGTTTTGCTTGGCAGCCTGGCCTATCTGACGCAAAAACGCCCGCAGGATTGAACCTGTTAGCGTGAAGGCCGGCACTCCGGGCAGGGGCACAACCTGCGCAGGTACTGCCAGGTATATATTCCAAACTGGTGGCCATCCTCCCACTGGATGTTGATGGCGTACGAGCCAACTGCCTCAACTTGATTAATTCGAGTTTGGGGCGAGTCAGGCATCTGTTGGTGGAACACCGCTTCATCCGGCTCTGGGCCCATGTTTTCGTGCCCTCCCCGGCAAGATGCGCAGGGGCAGGCGGCGCGCAGCAGGCCAAAGGGGTAAGCACTGATATGCCCATCATTCCAGGTAATCGTCATTTCACGCACCTGGCGGTTTGCAGTGGTGTTGCTTGGAAAGATTGAACTGCTCATTTTGTCCTATGATTATGGCGTTATTGTTGAATCGACGACCGTCAGGTAGTTCGCCGCCGCCCAGCCGCTACGCTCGGGGTCATAAGGCGCCTCAAGGAACCACCAGATAAAATCATCAGCTTGCCTGGGTCCATCTTTAACCATGAAGAGTTCCGCATCCATTCCCAAGAGACGGGGTGGGTTATCAATACCTGGGCCAGAGCGAAGGCGAAGCCCCTGGCCGTCTGTTCCTGTAATTTGCACGTAGCTCCCTACTGAAATGCCGCCGATGCTCGGCGCCGCGGTAGGCGTAGCTGTTTCGATCATCTGAGGCGGCGTGGCCGTTAAGGTCGGCGCCGGGATAATCGTCATGGCCTGAACAAGGTCAGGAACAGCCGCGCTGGGGGCCGGCAGCAGGAAAATGATCAATGCAGTGACAAGCGCCAACCCGCCAGCCACAAGAATAGCGCCCAGCAGCACCCAACCATTAATCCGTTCTGAAAGCCAGCGATACATCGGCCAATTTCTCCCTGCCAATTATATCGCAACAACGTGTGCAAGAGTTACCGGGTGGTGCGCCAGGCCGGCCGCACGCTGCCCGGCCTGGAATGTAAAGGGAAAGTAGATCCGGATATGATATAATCGGTTCGGGTCATGGACAAAAACTCACCGGTAACACCGCTCTTAAATAACCGCTATCAGCTCCTGCATACGCTGGGTACAGGTGGAATGTCGGTCGTTTACCGCGCCTATGACCGGAGCCTGGAGCGGCCAGTAGCCATCAAGATCCTGCGCCAGGATTTTTTAGATGACGAAAACTTTCGTGAGCGCTTCCGGCAAGAGGCACGGGCGGCGGCCAATCTCTCGCACCCAAACATCGTCACAGTCCATGACTTTGGTTTTGATGAAGGACGGCTGTTCATCGTGATGGAATATGTGCCCGGCACTGACCTGAAGACGATGCTCAAGCAGCGAGGAAAATTCCGGGTTGACGAAGCGATCAACCTGATCTGCCAGGCCTGCGAAGGCATTGGATATGCCCACCGGGCAGGCCTGGTTCACTGCGACGTCAAACCGCACAACATGCTCGTCACCAGATCGGAAGAGCACACGTCTGAACTCCAGTCACGAGATTCCATCT
>CAZBDC010000022.1:0-44106 GCA_964490575.1 uncultured Anaerolineaceae bacterium
CCGCTCGCGGGCATTTTTGAATAGAAACCCGCTCTATTTGCGCAAAAACAAGGTGATAATTATATTATACAGCCAACGGTTGTATTTAGAACATAATTTCCTTATTATCTTGCTGCCCGGCCAGCCACCGGCGAGTTTCTGTGCGGCTGCGCAGATGGATCACCTGAAGGTGGCTGTGGGCCGGGTCAGACAGCAGTTTGCGCCAGGTCGCACGGTTGCGCCGGTAATTTCTCAGCACATACAGGAAGAGCGAGTCTTTGCTGAAGAAGACCCCCCGGAGGGTTTCGCGGTTGTCATTCCACAGCTTCTCGCGCCGGATTACCCGCTTTATGGTTCGAAGGGCGAGCTGCCACAAAATGACCGGCATCGGGTAATCCAGCCAGATCAGTACAGTGGCGCGTGGCCAGACGAGGTCGCGCACTTTGCTGTAATTTCCATCCGTCACCCAGGCTGGCCCGGAGAGCGCCTGGGCTACCTTCTCACGGAAGATTTCAGGCGCTTCCATGGACCAGTTGGGCTGCCAGTGTAGTGCGTCCAGCTCGATATGTGGGACCCCATACAGTCGGGCTAAGTGCTGAGCCATCGTGGTCTTTCCGCTTCCGGAAATGCCAATGATGACGATGCGCGGGCCGGGCTGCATCGGTTATTGCAGCAAGACGAATTCGTAAAGCGCCTGGCCTTCAACCCGGGCCGGCGGACCCTCAAGGTTGGTTTGCAGTTCCAGGCCGGCGGTGAAGGCGAATTGGTATGGATTGGAGAGGACGCTGCCGACCAGGCGCTTCCAGGTAGGTAAAAAAACGACCAGGCTGAACGAGTCAATTAATTTGGGGTCGCGCAGGGTGAACAGAACGGACTGATGATCTCTGCTCCAACGACCAACCAGGCCGGTGGGATAGCTGCGCCCGCGTGGGTCAGGCTGGAAATCCTGTTCGGCCAGGGAGAGATCGGCGCAGTCAGCCAGGGCGGGCTGGCTACCCTGCGCGAGCAGAATAGCCGGGATTTTTTGCCCACCGTATGCTGCTGAGCCGGTCATCTCCAGGAAGACGAGGGTGGTTTCCCCGACCCGCGCCCGCCCCAGGTACCAGTGGTGAAAGACCTCGCTCAATGCCAGGTTGCCCCAACGGTGGTCGTGGTAACAGCTCCCCTGAACCGGGTGAATTTTTCCGTGGTAGGTCAGGAGACCTTCGACTGTGCCGTGCGGTATCCCGACCAGCCAGGCAAAGTAGCCTTCCGGGGCCTGCCCAGGGATGCCGGCATATACCTTGCCTGCGCCCGGGCGCCAGGCCGGAAGAACGCCGGTGAAATTGAGGTACGCGGCCAGGTCGCCGGCTTTTACATGCAGTTCGTAATGCCACTGCGGGTCGCCGCGCACCCAGGATTCGCCGGCCCGCACGTAGCAGCGCTCTTTTGCAGCGGAAAAATCTTCGGGCGGTAGGGAAATCGCTTGAACGAGCGGCTCGCCATCCGGCGGTACGATGGTGATCGAAACCCCGGGTCTGAGGGTTGCGCTGCGCTCGAGCATCGGTCTGGTAAAGAAGGTAATCATCGCCAGCGAGCCATCCGACAGGCGGGCGTCAAACTGCCAGCGTTCAAAAAAGCCTGCCTGGGTTTCCCCGCGCCGGCCGTCTTCCCAGATGGCCGGGCTTTTGGGCAAGCCTTCTCGCTGCAGCGCTTCGGGTTCAAAGGTGTGGTATAAGCGCTTGGTCATCAGGCGTAAATCTCCTCTGGCTATTTTAGCGGATTCTCGGCCAGATGGGGACAAATCCTGTTCACCAGCTTGATCCTGGAGGCCCTTTCTGTTATCTTTGGACCTGTAAGAAATGAAATTCACGTCATAAAAAGGCAGGAAGATGACCATGACAGAAAAAATTGCGCCGGCGACGGCGATTGGCGAAGTGCAGTTGTTTGTCGAAAACCTGGAAAAGCAGGTGGCTTTTTATACAAACTCGCTTGGATTCCGTTTGTTGAGCCAGGCAGGTGGGCAGGCCGTCCTTGGAGTGGGCCAGCGGCAACTGATTGTATTGAATGAAAAACCAGGGGCGAAGGCAGTGCGCGGGACGACCGGCCTGTATCATTTTGCCGTGCTGCTGCCGGATCGGAGGAGCCTGGCGCGCCTGCTCTATCATCTGGCTGAGACTGACACCGGGGTGCAGGGGGCTTCGGATCATGGGGTCAGCGAAGCGTTGTATCTGTCTGACCCAGAGGGGAACGGGATCGAACTGTACAGCGACCGCCACCCCCGGGATTGGCCGGTGGATGATATCGGCCGCCTTCAGATGGGCACCGATGAGCTGGATATCGATGACCTGGTGCTGCAGTTAAAGGATGGGGTGGAGCCATGGGCAGGGCTTCCTGATGGAACGCGGATTGGGCACGTTCACCTGCACGTGAGCAACCTGGCCGAGGCCGAAAAGTTTTACACCCGCGTGCTCGGTTTTCAGTTGATGCAGCGTTACGGCTCGGGGGCAATTTTTGTCTCAGCCGGCGACTATCACCATCATGTCGGGTTGAACACCTGGGCTGGTGTGGGCGCGCCGCCTCCGCCGCCCGATGCAGCCGGGCTGCGCTGGTTTGAGATTCGCCTGCCCGATCGGGCTTCGCTCAATGCGCTGCTCGTTCGCCTCGAGGCCGCCGGCGTGGCGCTTGAAGCCTGGGAAGGCGGCATGCTGACGCGGGACCCCGCGCAGAACCAGATCCTGCTGACGGTCCAGGACTGAGCCTGCTTCTACGCCCGGGCAGACCTGAGGCAACTCTCCAACATGCCGGCAAATGGCTCTGGCTCACTGCGGCAAACCTCGACCTGCGGTGTACCGTGCCAGACCGCACAGCGTTGGATGGCCCCAGCCACGGCGGAAGCCAGTTTTTCTCCCAGGCGGGTGCGCGGATCCAGGTGGATTGATTTGACCTCGAAGATCCCGTTTTTACGGTGCGCTTTGGCGTCCAGGCGCCCAACCAGTTCACCCTCGGATAGAATGGGAAGCGAGAAGTATCCGTAGCGGCGTTTGGCCTCGGGCAGGTAGCATTCGATGGAAAAATCGAAATTGAACAGCTCGCGCGCGCGGGCGCGATCCCAGACCAGCGGGTCGAAGGGGGAGAGCAGCGAGGAGCAGGTTGCCGTTAGTTCGCCACTGAGCGCTCTTTCGAGCATCGGCAGGTTTTCGGGATGTACGTAGGCCGGGTCGGACCAGCCTTCTACTGAAAAGCGTAGCAGCCGTTCTTCCCTGGCAAGCTGCTCTAAGCGGTCGACCATGCCGGTTTTGGGCAGGCGAAAATAATCGGGCACCCACCGGGCTGGGGCAGCTCCCAGCGCGCGAACTGCCCGCAGGCTCAGTTCTTCCATGGCGTCTTTTGCTGGCCTGGCATGTTGTTCGTTCCATTCGGGCAAGATGCGCTCTTGAAGATCGTATACACGCTGGAAATTCTCCCGGCGGGCAATCATCAGCTCGCCGGTGGTATGCAGGTATTCGAGCACCCGTTTTTCTTCTTTCCAGTTCCACCAGGTCCCTTTCTGTCCATCGCTGCGTTCAAAATCGGCTGACCGGACCGGGCCGTTGGCGTGAATGCGCTCCATGACATTCTGGATCGCTTGTGCGTGCTGTTCGCCCCACTCAGTTGAGTAGTAGCGTTGGTTTTCCCGGTGCATCCGGTAGCGGTAGAGCGGATAGTCTTCGATTGGCAGGAAGCAGGCGGCATGTGACCAGTATTCGAACAACCTGCCTTCGGCCAGGTGCTGGTCAAGCCACTTGGGATCGTAGTTACCCAACCGGCTGAAGAGGACGAAATAGGGGCTGCGCGCCACGACGTGGATGGTGTCGATCTGCAGCGCACCCATCCGGCGGATGGTCGTTATCACGTCCGGTTTTTCAGCCGGGTGAGCAGGCGGTGTGAGCAGCCCCTGCACGGAAAGCTGCAGGAGGCGAACAGCGTCCGTAGGTAGTTTGATCTGGTTCATTTCTCTCCGATGGGATTCATGCAGTGTAACCAGCCTGTCATGCCAGGGAGTGGCATTGCAATCCTCAATAAGTTGAACATTCGTACTATGCCAATCATACTCGATAATCCCGGTTTGTTCAATGGAACCAGGAATGGAAAGTTGGTGGATGTCAAAGATGTTTGGAGGGCGCATTTCCGGGCAAGTTGGGGTATCATTGGGGAGATTTCTGCGCGATCGTCGCCGGCTTATGAAAAAAATTATTATTGGTACCAGAGAGGTAAGTTTTGGATCTTCCGCTTTCGCTTGTCAATGATCTTTACTGCATTCCGCATGAGAAGCCGGTGGCGCTTTTGCTACGCCATTCGGCTCGCCACCCGATCCTTGACCCCGCTGATACCTACCTGGCTGGGCTGACCCCAGAAGGTTTCACCATGGCTGAAAACCTGGGCTGGCTCCTGGGCCGGTTGTACCCAGGCGGCAGGCTGCTGTCCTCGCCGGTGGGCCGCTGTATTGACACGGCCGAGACCATATCCCGCGGAGCCGGCTGGTCCGGGCAGGTCGAGACGGATGAACGCCTGAGCCACCCATTTATTGAACCGGCTTTCGAGAGCTTTGTTCAGGGCCAGGTTAACGGTACACTGCCCTGGCAGGCCAGGTCAGTCCTGGCGCTGCTCCTGGCGCATGGTGACAGCGGACCGCAGCTCGATGTGCTGGTGACTCATGATACCATCCTCGTCACGCTGGTCGGCTACCTGCTGCAGGCCCCGGTGCTCAAAGAATCCTGGCCGGGTTACCTTGAAGGCATGTTTGTGTGGCAGGCAGACGATCAGGTTTGCGTGCGCTGGCGGGAGGCTGAATGGCGGTTTCAACTGGCTGCGATAGGCAGCTAAGAAAGGGTTTACCGGCAGATGCGGTGGAGGGCAGATTTAGCGTTATTGTTGGCGGCCTTGCTGTGGGGCACCGGGTTCGTTGTGCAGCGTCTGGCGACAACCCAGCTCAGCACGCTGTATTTTAATGGGGGGCGGTTCTTACTGGCTGCCCTGGTTATCCTGCCGTTCGCCATTTTTTTGCGCCAGGAAAATCGTCGGGTGCCCCGGGCTCAGTTCCTGGGGATGACCCTGGCCGGCGGGCTGATGTTCGCAGGGGCCGGGCTTCAGCAGGCCGGCCTGGTGACGACCACAGTCGGCAATGCCAGCTTCATCACCGGGTTGTATGTTGTGCTGGTGCCGCTGATCCTATCCCTGGTATGGAAGAAGCGCGTCGCCTGGTTGTCATGGCTGGCGGTGCTGCTGGCAGTGCTTGGGGTGATGTTGCTGAGCCTGCAAGGAGCGCTGCGCCTTGCGCCAGGCGATGCATTGGAACTGGCCGGAGCCGTTTTATGGGCTCTGCACATTATCCTGGTCGGCCGCCTGGCTGGCCAGGGCGCGAATGTGTTGTGGTTTTCAGTCATTCAGTTTGCCACCTGCGGGCTGCTCAGCCTTGTCCTGGCGCTGGGCCTGGATCCACAGGGTGTTGCCAGCCTGGCTGCTTCCTGGGAGGTGGTGGTTTACTCGGCCGTCTTACCCATTGCGGTGGGGTTTTCGCTGCAAATTGTCGGTCAGAAACACGCGCCGGCCGTCGACGCGGCCATCATCATGAGCAGTGAAGCAGTCTTTGCCACCCTGTTTGGTTATCTTTTCCTGAACGAACTTCTCTCGGCCCGCCAGCTTTTTGGGTGTGCCCTGATCCTGACCGCGATGATCCTGGCGCAGATGCGACCGGTTGAGGTCCTCCAGCCCGAAGCAGCCTGACGGTAAAGACTCGCCAACCGGCCATTGTATTTCATGGCTGCGAACAGTTAGAATCAGAAAATGGCGATTATTGAGATCCAGGCCAAAACCATGCTGGCGCACGTCCACCCGCCGGACGGGATTTTTGGGATGCGCTACAACATGAATCTGTACCGCGGCTGCCAGCACCAGTGTATCTACTGCGATTCGCGTAGTGCGTGCTATGGGATCGAGAATTTCGCCGACATCCTGGTCAAAGCCAATGCCCTGGACCTGTTTGCCCGCTACGGCTTTGGCGTTCACATCAATACGAAGAGTACGCTGGTCCTGCGCGACGTGGACCGCCTGCTGGCCCTGGGCCCGGGCCGCGCTTCGGTCTGTTTCTCGATCTCGACCGCGGATGATGATCTGGGCCGCAAGATCGAGCCGGGAGCTGCGCCGGTTTCGGAGCGCTACCGGGCTATGCGGATCCTGGCAGGGCAGGGGATCGTGGTTGGGGTGTCGATGATGCCAATCCTGCCGTTCCTGGAGGATTCGGTGGAGAATGTGACTGCCATCGTCGAGCAGGCCGTCGCGAGTGGGGCTCGTTTTATCATTCCCTGGTTTGGGATGTCCATGCGCGATGGGCAGCGGGAATACTACTATGCCCAACTGGACCGGCTGTTTCCGGGCCTGCGCCAGCGGTACGAGCGGGCCTTTGGGTTAAACTACGAGTGCCCGGCGTGCTGGGCCGACCAACTGCGGGCGCAGTTCGAAGCGTTGTGCACGCGCTATGGCCTGGCGACGAAGGTTCCCCCCTACCCGGTGGAAGCCGGGCAGCAGCTGCCCCTGTTTTAGCCGGATACGGCTGGTAGGGTCCCGGATTTGAGTTGAACCTGGCTGAGCAGCGCTGATGCCTGGCGGCGCAGGTGAGCGCGCCTGGCCAGGCGGGCAGCCTCGGCGTAATCGTTCGCGGCCTCTTCGAACCGTTCCATCTGCTGGTAAGTTTTCCCGCGGTTCAGGTACAGCTCGGCCTGGCGCGGGGCCAGGCGGATGGCGCGTTCGTAGTCGGCGACGGCCCAATGATACTGCCCGTGAACCCGGCAGGCGTCAGCCCGGCCCTGGTAGGCCTGATAGGCTTTGGGCATGTGCTGGAGGGCGCGCCAGTAATAATCCAGGGCCCAATTCAGGTGGCCTCTCAAATTCTCCAGGAAGATCTCGGGGAAGACCAGCATCCAGTGCGGGGCATACCGCAGGGCCTGGTCGGCGTCGCGCTGCGAACCGGCTTTGTCGCCCATCTGGTGGCGGAGGATACTGCGCAGCAGGTGGTTGATGGCCGCCCCGTGAGCCAGCTCAATGGAATGGTCGATGTCAGCCAGCGCCTCCACCAGGTGGCCCTGCTCCTGATGCAGGCTGCCGCGGTCCAGGAAAGCGACGTTCCAGTTTGGGCGGATCTCGATTGCCCGGTTGTACGCTTCCAGAGCCGGCTGGTACTGCCCATCCAGGGCAAACAGTTCGCCGCGCAGCGTCCAGGCCAGGAAGTTATGCGGGTCGAGCGACAGAGCGCGCTCGATATCGGTCCTGGCCTGCCTCAACTCAAGCAGGTTCATATGGGCCAGGGCTCGCGAGACATAAAGGCCAGATCTGGTAGGCGTGTGCTGGATGGCGCGGGTGAACTCGCGGATAGCCGGGTCGAAGTCTGATCGCTTTAGATAATATCCCCCGCGGTCCGCAAAGTACAGCAAGATCAGGGTCAGGTTGTTGAACAGGCGGGCATTCAAGGTGATGCTGGCCAGCGCCAGCAGCGCTCCGGTCAGGATGATGACGAGATCGCCCGCATAAAAACCATACAGGGCCAGGGCCAGGGCCAGCGGCAGGCTCAGAATGATCATAATTCCATCGGCGCGCTTCTCACCCACTGCCAGGTTGAGCAGCCCGCGGGTAATCTGGCCGCCGTCGAGTGGATAAACCGGCACCAGGTTGAACAGGGCCAGGCTGAGGTTGGCAATGGCCAGGCCGATCAGGAAGGGAAACGCATCATACCGTTCCAGAAGGAACGACAGGTTGGCCAGCGCCGGCGAAAAGGCGATCAGGCGCTCGACGACTACCAGGACCAGCAGCCCCGAAAAAATGACCAGGTTTGTCAGCGGCCCTGCCGCGGCGATCACCAGGTCGGGCAGGACTTTTTCGGGGCGCCGGCTCAGGTTTGCAAACCCACCCAGCGGCCAAAGGACGATGCTGGTGACCCGGATGCCATACAACCGCGCAGCCAGAGTGTGCCCCATCTCGTGCAGGGCCACGCAGGCAAAGATGGCCGTGATCAACAGTAGCACCCGCAGGGCGCCAGCCAGGTCATCCGGACGGAAGGTGACCAGCGTGTAGGGGATCAGCAGGAGCAGTGAGGCGTGCAGGCGGATCTCAGTCTCCCAGAATTTACCGACCAGCAGCGACCATTTCATCGAATCACTTCTAATCCTCTTATCAACCGTTCCACATCGAACAGGAAGCCTTGCCGCCGGTTCGCCAACTTATTTCACCAGGCTCGCGATCCGCTTAAACCGGTCTGTACCGGCCCCACCCAGCAAAGCAAAGGCGAAGATCTCAGTGGTGCCAATCACGGCGCCGGCCTGGCGCATCAGTTCGAGCCCGGTCCGCCAGTTGTGCTTGTGGCGGCTGCACATTGCGTCTGCAGCCGCGTAGACCCGCCGGCCAGACTGGAGCAGGTCCAGGGCCGACTGCAGCACGCACACATGGGCTTCGATCCCACAAATGAGGATGTCACGCTGGCCAATCCCATCCAGGAGGGGCCGGAAGGCCGGCACAGCACAGCAGCTAAAAGCCATTTTTTCGACCGGGGTGGTGCCCTCTGGCAGCACGGTTTTGATCTCAGCCACGGTCGGCCCAAGCCCACGCGGGTACTGCTCGCTGACCAGTATGGGCAGGTGGAACTCAGCAGCCGTTTGGACCAGGATGGCGGCATTTTGAACGACCCGTGTCCCAACCTCACCCGGCATCCCGGCGACCAGCCGTTCCTGGATGTCAACGATCAGCAGCGCACAGTTGGCCGGATCGGGCAGCAAGTCACGAGGGAGGTGCTTTTCGCTCATGTGCCTGTCGATAACTCCAGGGATCATTCGCCGGTCGGGAAAGGTTCCTGCCAGAGGATATCGATTCCCAGGCGCTGCAAATCCTCGCCCTCGTTCGGGTCATCGACCAGCCAGCTGATGATTCCCAGGCCGGTGCGGTGGAGGGCGCGGATCCATTGGGTAGATAGGATTTCGCGCCGGGCCGGAAGATCCTCCCACCGCAAGTGCACGAACCGCGCACCGCAGTCCTGGGCTGCTCGAACGGGATCCGGTTCGGGTTGTGACACCTGCAGGGCGGTAATTCCACGCGGTACCAGCTCCTTGTAACGAGCCAGCCAGGCCGGATTCGGTGAAGAGACAATCATGAAGCCCTGCACTTTCTCGGCATTGACAAAGCTGGCCAGGCGTTCGGCGGTTGCCAGGTCGGCCGGCTGGCATACGACTGCCATGGGTTCCGAGCGGCAGAAGCGGGTGATCTCGCCGATTTCCGGCGCGGTAGGCACTTCAGCCGGGCGGAGCGCGCCGTCGCTCAAGTGCATTGACAGGAACAGCGCTTCTCCCCCGGCGCGCGCTGCAGCCTGCAGGTCTGGCATCGTCTCACCGCCGCTGAGCAGGCGTAGGGCCCGGTAGTTGGAGGGCAGGGTGGTATTCTCAAGGCGTTCCAACAAGGTATTGACCCGCTGAGGGATCCATTCTTTCAAGACCGGCCAGGGAACCAGCCATTCGGGATGGAAAGTAAATACTTTTGAGAAGTTCCAGGAAGGCTCAAAGGTCTGCCGGATGAGGTAGCTGCGCACCAGGGTCTGGTCGAACACCCGCGCGCGGATCTTGCCGGAAAACATAGGGTTGATCAGCACGCCGGCATGCACCGCAACCGCCAGGGTCTCGACCCGGCGGTATTCCCAGGAGCGCTTGCGGAACCAATCTGGGTCGGGGGCAAAGGCATGTTTGCCCGGCTCGGAGAGCAGGACCGCTCGCCCGTTTTCTTTGCTAAGCGGGATGTCACGGTATTCGCCATGCCAGCTTGCTTCGACGCGCACGATTTCACCCTGTTCGTCCAGGTAGATCCAGACATGTTCCAACTCGTACAGGTGATGGATATCCCAATCCCACCAGATGGCATACTCAATGGCTGCCACAGCCGGCGCCCGGCCAGGCGGGCTCAACCGGATCTCACGCTCCATCGAAGGCGAAGACCCATCCGCAGTGAAGACCGTGTACCCGGCTGCCAGGGGCAGAAAAGGCTCGTGCGCGTCAAAACGTAGGATCGGCGCATACCGGGCGACCAGGGAAAGAAGGTCCTGGTCCTGCTGCCCAGTATACAGATCGATTAAGAGCAGGTCGCGGGTGTTCATGACAGGCTCCTTTCGATAGAAGGGATCAGGTCGATTAACTCAAGCGGGGCGCGGATGGTATAGCAAGGCTGTTCGGAGGCATCTGCGGGCACCTTGGCGCGGCGCGGGGACCAATCCAGCCATACACTGATTAACCCCAGGCTGTTGGCGCCTTTGATGTCACGAGACAGGTTGTTCCCAACCATGATGACCTGCCGGTACTGGCTCTCGTTTAGATCCAGCTGCCTGAGGGCGGTGGTAAACATGGCCGGGTGGGGCTTTTCAACGCCTACCTGTTCGGAAATCGCCAGCGCATCGAACAGGCCAAGCAGGCCGTAGTGGCCCAGGATGTTGTGAAATGTCCCGGCTGGGCCGTCGGCGACCAGCCCCAGGCGGTAGCCGCGCTCCTTCAGGTCGCGGACCATCTCCGCAGCGCCTGGGATCAGGCTGGCTTGGAAGACGACCCCGGTCGCGTCTTTAATTTCGGTACCCTCGTCGACCAGGGTATCGCCGCTATCGAGCAGAACAGCCAGGATTTTTCGTTCCATACAGGCTTGATTGTATCACCGGCTAAACAGGAGCGCCAATCCACCGAGCAATAGACCGCTGGCAAGGCCATATAACAATGTCCGGCGCAGCACATCTCCTTCGCGGCCCTTGATCCCGACCGTGCTGCACCCGACGATAAGCTTGGCCGGCGCAATCATGCTGCCCAGGGCGCCGCCGGCCGTCTGGGTGGCCAGGAGCAAGCGCGGGTCGATGTCTAGCAGCGCGGCGACGCTTTTTTGCAACGGGGCAAACAAAACATTAGAGTTATTGTTGCTGCCGGTGGCAAATGCGCCCAGGATGCCCACCAGTGGGGAAACCAGTGGGAAAGCTGCGCCCATCAGGGCAGACATCCCTTCGGCCAGGAGTTGGGTCATCCCGGTGTGCTCCATCAGGGTCGACAGGCCGACCGTGGCGATAATGCCCAGGCTGGCGGGTGCCGCCGAGCGCCAGGTGGTGTGGGCAGCGGATTGCAGGTCGCCAGGGCGGGCCAGGCCGGCGCGGCGGTAGAAGGCGTAGCTGAGCAGTGCTGCGGCCAGGATCGCTGTTCCAGGATGGACCAGGATGCGGAAGGTCTGCCCGGGCCCGGCCGGGGTGACGAAACCGGTCAGGGTGGCGACCTGGGGAAAACGCATCTGCCAGACGAGTGGGTAGAGCGATTCGCGCAGTGGTCCAGGCAGGGCGATGACCGTCATTAGCAAAGCCAGGCCACCATAGCTGGCCAGCGCCCCGGCCAGCGGTGGTGAGAATCCGCCCAACGGTTGGCGATCAGCCGCGCCTGTTGGTCGCCGGCGCCCGATCAGCAGCCCGCCCAGGACTCCCGCCATCCCGGCCCCCAGGGCAGCCAGCGGGGCCAGCCCGGCTACGGCCAGGCCGTATTGGACGGCAGCCATCAACAGCCCCAGCCCGATCACGCGCGGCCAGTGCCGGCCCTGGCGTAGAATGCGCGCCGCGGCCAGCCCGCAGATCAGGCAGGCGACGCCCAGCGCCAGGGCGGCGGCCGGCGCCAGCAGGGCTGGCTCGATCTGCACGATACTGGCCAGGGTCTGAAAGATTACACCCATGTCGCCGAATGTGACCGACCAGGCGTGCCCGACCGCCACGGCTGCCACGGCCAGGACTGGCTCAACTCCCAGTGCAACCAGCATGGGCGAGACCACTGCGACGGGCAGGCCAAAGCCCGCCAGCCCCTCCAGCAAGCCGCTAAAGGCCCAGGCCAGCAGGATCAGCAGCAGCCCGCGGTCGCCGGTGGCCCGTTCGAGCCCGCTCGCGACGGCATGGATGCCCCCGCTGCGGTCGGCGATGTTGTACAGCAGGAGGGCCGGCCACAACACGGCCAGGACGAACAGCGACAGCAACAGCCCACGCGCCTGTGAAACCCACAAGACGGCCGGGGTCAGTCCAAATGCCAGGGCGGCGATAAGCACGCCGGTCAGCCAGCTGGCCGGCCCGGCCTTTTGCGCGCCCCAGCGCGGGCCAAGCATCAATCCGAGCAGGACCAGGATCGGTAATGCGGCAAGTAAGTAGGCCACTTACTTTTTCCTGGGTGGTTTCTTTTTGATCAGCAGCAGCCGTTTGATGTCCTCGACCACCCGTTCCTCCTGGACCGGCAGGAACAGCCAGCGGCCGTCGTGATAAACATGGGCTGTTTCCAGACAGGACCGCACGGCCGGCCCAAACTGGTCGAGCGCAGCCAGCGCCTCAGCAGCTTCCCTGGCGCCCAGCACGACCAGCGCAGTGAAGCCCTCGCTGTTTGGCGAAAGGGCGCACAACGGCCGCCCGCCTTTACGGCAGTACATTGACCATCCGTTCTTGACGCCTTCATACTTCCATTCCGGCTCAAGCAGGTAAGTCTCGGTGATAAAGCGGCGCAGTTCAACCCAATATTGGCCGGCCGGCTGGCCAATAAACGCTACCACGCTTTCTTCGCCGGGCGGGCGAGTCTTGTCAAGCATCCGTTCGGGGGGCATTTGCGGTTTCCTCCTTCTGCCGCTCACGGGTTCATTCGGAGCAAATTCGTTTCAACAAAATTGCCAGGATTACGGCGCTTATAAACCTGCCCGGCGCATTTCGTCCAGCAGGGCCGGCAGGCGGCGATATTCCTGCCGCAAGCCGCGGATCAACTGGTCTGAACGGTTATCTTCGCCCAGGCTCCGGTACAGCTTGCGCACATCCTGCAGGATACGTGCGGCTTCGGCGTAGCTGCCCCGGTTGCGCTGCTCGATCAGTTCTTCGGCCAGGAGCAGGTACTGGCGGATCGCCTCGCGCGGGCGGGTTGCCTCGATGGCTTTACCTACCTGGCGGCGCAGAACCGCCAGCCGATCCATCCAGATTTCTGGGTTGACCCGTTCCAATGCCGCCAGAGCCCGGTCGATTTCGTTTTCTAGCAGAAAGATTTCCACCAACAGCGAGAAGTTGCCGGCGCTCTCCAATCGCAGCAGGACGCTGTCACGGACCTTATCCTGCTGCCCCAGTGCCCCGGCTGCTTCCAGCAGGTCGGTGTAATTCTCCAGCGACTGGGCGCGCCAGAACAGCGAGTCGGCCAGGCGCAGGGCCTCTTCCGGCTGACCATGCTGCAGGGCGTAGCGCTTTAACCACGCGAGACACTGGATATCAGGGTTCCTGTTGATCTGCTCTTCGACCAGCTGCTTGCCCAGTTCCGCATACCCAAACGTGCCGAACAGGTCGGCAATAGCCGTGACCGGATCACTGCCGGCGGCGCGGGCGGTGACGGTAGCCTCTTCCACCCGCCCGAGCGAGAGCAGCCGCTGGACCATGTCGCGCGAGCGGCCCGTCTCACGGCAGATGCGCAGGTAGGTTTCGTCGTCAAGCGAACCTGCCGCCAGGTTGAGCCACAGCCCACCCAGCGCCCGGCGGGATGCGCTCTCTTGCCAGTCTTCATCCTCCGGCAGTTCAGCCTGGATCCACCCGGCGATCATCGCCTTTTCTTCCGGGTTGGTACAGCCAGCCAGGATTTCTGGGGTTTCATCCGCGTAGCCCAGCCCGCCGGCCTGCTGATCCCACAGAAAGAAGTCGAACAGGGTATGCAGCAGGCCCTGGCGCAGGTTGGCTTCCTGGGCAGAATCGAGGCACTGCTGGATGCCCTGTTCGCATTCGGCCAGGATCTGGCCCAGTTCGCCGCTCCTGTCGTTGGAGAGGAAGTTGTCGAAAGTCAACATGCCTTCCAACAGCGTTTCGTAGACCGTGGCGGCATTGTGAATATCCTGGCGGTCGAGCAGGTCTTCGCCCAGGTCGAGGATTGCCTGCAGATTTTCGGCGATGCGGCTGAAATCGCCCCATTCGCCACCTGATGTCGAAAAAGCACGGCGGAGCTGCTGCGCGATCAGGTCTGGCTGGATTCTCTCGCCCTGCGGCAGGTTGCTCAACGCTGAAAGCTCAAGCAGCTGTTCCAGATCGGGATGGCGGGCGACCATTTCCTGGATGATCGCGATCAGTTCGGCCTTTGTATGATCTTCCAGGAGCTGTTCAAGCTCGGGTACTTCGACAAAAAGATCGGGCTCGTTGATCCAGGTCAGCAGCAGGGCAGCGGCGTGCTTGCAGCGCCCGCCTTCCCCACCCGGGCAGGAACAGGACCCTTCTTCAATCCCGTCCGGGCCCAGGCAGATTTCCACCCGGTAAGGGGCCGGCTGTGTGCCCTGGCATTCAGCAATTAAGCAGAAACCGCGCCGCCGGGGGTTCAGGATGGTTTCGTCCTCAAAATAGCGGTAACCGCGCTGGTATGCGCTATTTCCGACCCATTTCAGGATATCGTTGTCGCCGATCTCAGGGAACTGCATTCTCCAATTCCTATCTTGTGTCGAGTGCTGATTGTGCCTGGCCGAGAACCTCACCCAGCCCTTTCCCGGGCGTGAAACCAACCAGGAAAACGCGCCCCAATATGATTATAAACAAAAAAACACCCTGTGAATACACCGCCAGGCCGCATCCTGAGGACTGCGCTGCATCAGGCGCAGCTCGCAAATTGGGGCTGAGAATGTTTGTTTGTTCCAGCGGCTGGCCGCCAGTTCGTGGACCATTTCGTCCGCCTGGTTTGCCGGCAGGCGCATGGCCAGAGTCAGGTGTGGGTGAAAGTCGGAGTGCTTATCCTGGCCGAGCAAGTCCAGCAACCGGCGGCGGACCGCAAGCAGGTCGGGGGTGATTTCCACCCCCAGGTAAACGACCGGTCGCTCGCCCGGGAAGGTGTGGATCCCGCCCAGGCGCAGTCTGAACGACGCCAGGTGGCCTGGCAGGGTTTCCAGGCGGCGGATCGTTTCCGCTTCGTTGGCAGGGGTAGGCGGGCCGCTGCGCCAGTAAGTTCCGGCCAGGGTGACGTGCGGCGGGGTGATACGGGCGGTTGGTGGGTCGTATTGCTCGCGGACAGCCTGGATGTCGCTGGCCAACTGACCGGTGGGAAATGCGCCGACAAAGATGCGGTAATCTCGAGTGGTCATTCGCTGTAACGGTTCCTGAACTGATCGATGAGGTTCAACATGTGCTCGTAGTGCGAGCCTTTCCAGTAAACCTGCCCGCAGGCCGGGCAGCGGTGAAACTCGTCATAGTACAGGCGGGTCAGGGGTTCCAGGCGCTCCAGCACGGCTGCCTTGCTGACCGGTTCCAGCGGCGCGTTGCAGCGCAGGCAGCGCCGGAACGGCCGGATCTGCGTGGTCAGGGCGAAGCGCTTGAGGACTTCGCCAGCCTGCTGGCTGCTGACCAGGCTGCGCAGGCAGTAGCCGTAGCGTACGATGCGGCGCATCAGCAGTCGCCGGTCGCGGGTGAGCAAGATGCGTTCCTCGCGGCTGGCGATTTGAGCCAGCTCTTCGTCTTGAAGATCGTTGCGGTAAAGCGCGTCGAACCCCAACATGCGCAGGTAGGCCGCCAATCGCCCGAGATGGTTGTCGAGGATGAAGCGCGTCTCACCCGGCGGCAGGCCCTGCCCGGGCGCGGGCGGGTAGACCAGCACATGGTCTCCCTCCTGGACCTGGTAGTCAAACGAAACCGGAGACTGGTTGACCAGGACCTGGCCCACCTCAGTATGCGGGATGCCGGCGGCTTCAACCAGGTGTTTGACCGTTTGGCCAGCGTCGAAAGTGAAAATGGGTGCTTCCGCGCGCTGCCCTGGCGCACGGAAGTGGTCAAGGTTGGGGAGAAACTCAAACCGGGCGGAGGGCATAGGCTACCTGGCGGCGGGCGGACCGCCAGAAACAGAGCAGGTTTTCGCACTCAGGCCGGGCGCCGGGCTGTTCATTGGGATGTGCCTTGCTTCCCGGTTGGGGCGCGCAGGCCGGCGAACAGGTCGTCCTCTTTTTCCCGCCCGCCGTTGACCAGGCTGTAAGCGCGGTAGAAGCTGCGGATACCCCACACGGTCGGGCTATATTTGCGCGGCATCGCCGCAAAGGTCTCGAGGTCGTTAATCTGGGTCTTGTGGCAGGCCAGCGCGCGCACGACTGTATCCCAATAAGCTGACGCGTCGACTTCGGCCGAAACCGCCCAGCCAGGCCAGCCCGAGGCGCGCCGCTCTTCGCCGTCCACGGATATCCCTATCGGGCTGCCGAAGGTGTCCGAGAACCCGGCAAGGGTCACCGGGGTCTCGGACACCATGTACAGCTTCGAGACGACGTGGGGTGGGAGGTCGCTCGCGCCGGGCAGGTTGCTCCCGGCGGCGACAATTGCTCCTAAAGCGAACTGGCCCGTGGCGATGTGGTCGGGGTGGCCGTACACTCCCTGCGGATCCATGGTGACGACGACCTGCGGGCGGACCCGGCGCAGGTGGTGGGCGATTTGGGCGGTAATTTCGCCCGCGTCGGCCCGGTCCACCTCGCCGTCGATATAGTCAAGGATAATCACCTCGCGCATGCCCAGCACGTTTGCTGCGCAGCGCAGCTCGGACTCGCGAATCCGGCCCAGTTCGGCCATGGATGGCTGCTGCTCGGGTTTGCCGGCCCAGCCTCGCTCGCCGCGAGTGACCGTAATAAGATAGGTTTCAATGCCCTCAGCCGCGTATTTTGCCAGGATTCCGCCCGCACCCAGCGTTTCGTCATCTGGGTGGGCAAAAATGCACATGAGTTTCAGCGGCCTGGTCATCTGTTTGGTTACAGGCTCAGACGGACGGTTTTGATCTCAAACGGGCGGAAGTCGAGCGCCACTTTCCCGTCCGCCAGCTCAAGCGGGGCGGCTTCTTCTTCGACCAGGTTGGTCTGCCAGGCGTGCTTGACCGGCAGGCTGGTGGCCAGAGTACAGCGAGTGGCGCTGCGCTTGGCTTCGTAGAGCCGCACGATCACATCGGGCGAGCCATCCTCGGCCGGCTTGACCGTCTCGATGACCACGTTGCCAGCGTCCAGGCTGAACAGCGAGCCTTCGCCGGCTGAACCCGGCACGACCATCACCGGTATATTGAGGTCGTAGGCTTCGCGCACGACGCCGCTCTCGGCCAGGCTGCCATTCCAGGCATAGACCGCGTAAGTGAAGGTCTGGGTGCCTTTATCGGCGGTCATATCGGGGGCCATGGCTGATTTCAGCAGGGTCAGGTTGATCTGGTTGCCCTTGACGCTCAGGCCGTACTTACAGTCATTGAGCACTGCCAGCCCGCGGTTCTCCTCGGCCAGGGCCGTCCATTTGTGGTTGCAGATCTCAAAGCGGTCGGCATCGAATGGGCGCGAACTGTGGTTGGGGCGGCGCAGGTGACCGAACTGGATTTCACTGATGGCTTCGGTGGTGTAGAGATTGGCCGGGAAAGCAACCTTGAGCAGCTTGTGGCTTTCCTGCCAGTCGATGGTGGTGGCGAAATCGATTCGCCGGCTGCCGCGTCGCAGCGAGATGGTCTGGCTGAGGGTTGATTTGCTCAACCGGCGCTGGAGCGACAGCCGCGCGACCAGCGGGCCTTCGGCCAGGATTGCCAGGCTGACTGGTTCGTCAGTCTTGACCGGCTGCTGCTCCGCCATGCTGTCCAGATCCCAGGCATCCCACATGGTGGGGACGTCTTTGTAGAGGCATAGGCGGTTGCCCGGTCCGGCCAGCATCTCGCGACCGGTTTCTTTATCCCACAGGCTGGCCAGCTCGCCGCGCGGATCGATACGGGCGCGAATCAGTTCGTTCTCGAGGATGAAACTGCCATCCTCGGCCTGGCGGGCGTTGGCAAAGCTCTCGCTGTTGACCGGGCGTGCGGCGCCTGAGGCGGGCAGGGTGGCCCACCCACAGGCCGGCAGGCTGACTTCGACCGGCCCGCTGCTCGTTTCGACCAGCGCTATGCGCGGCCAGGAGAGCGAATTGAAGACCGTGCTGTCGCTTGAGGGTTGGGTCAGGGCCGCGCCGGCAGCCTGGGCAACATCCAGCGCTTCCGCGATGGCTTGCGCGAAGCTGGCCTCTGCTTCTTCATATACCCGGTGGATCGACGAGCCGGGCAGGATATCATGAAACTGGTTGAGCAGCACTTTCCGCCAGGCGCCGGTCAGGGTTTGCGGCGTGAAGGTGAATCCTTTCAGCACGCGGGCAGCTGTGCCCCACAGCTCCGCTTCGCGCAGGGCGAACTCACTCTTGCGGTTGCCCTGCTTGGTCTTGGCCTGCGAGGTGTATGTGCCGCGGTGGGCCTGGAAGTACAGTTCACCCACATAGCGCTCTTTGGGCAGGCCGCGTTTCTGCAGATCAGCGAAGAACTCGGCCGGGGAAGCCATCTTCACCCGCGGCAGGCCCTCCAGATCTTGAACCCGCTGGTAATATTCCAGGTGGTCGCGGGTCGGGCCGCCGCCGCCGTCGCCCCACCCAAAGGCCAGGATCAGGCTGTTGATGCCGTTTTTCTGCAAGCGCTGGGTCCAGCGGTCCATCACCGCTTTAGGCCGGAGCTGGCTGTTGTAGTCGGTGAAAATATGGGCCGGGATGGCCGTGCCATCGATGCCTTCCCACCAGAAGGTGTTGTAGGGGAACGGGTCGCCGCCGTTATAGGCCCAGGTGATCTTCTGGGTGGAAAACCCGTTGATCCCGCATCCCTTTAGGATCTGCGGCAGCGCGCCAGAATAGCCAAACACATCTGGCAGCCACAGAATCCGGCTGTCGACGCCAAGCTCCTGCTGGAAGAACTGCCGCCCGTACAACACCTGGCGGATCAGGCTTTCCCCGCCGCTGACGTTCGTGTCGGCTTCTACCCACATGGCCCCGTCGGCGATGACTTTGCCCTGGCGGACGGCTGCTTTAAATCGCTCGTACAACTCAGGATATTTCTGCTGGAGCATCCAGTACAGATGCGGCTGGCTCTGCAGGAACTTGAACTCAGGGTATTCTTCAAACAGGGCCAACTGGTTGATCACCGTTCGGGCCATCTTGCGCTCGGTCTCTTGCAGCGGCCACAGCCAGGCCACGTCAATGTGGGCGTGGCCAAAGGCATATAGGGTCGGCATTGTGGGCCCGTTCTGGCATTCCAGAATGGGCCGCATGCGCGCCCGGCCGGCCCGGATGGTCTCCAGCATTTCGTCCTCGGGCAGCTCAGGGTCGATGATCAGGGTCGTTTCGATCAGGGCCTCGTCGATTTCCGAGGTGCGCAGGCTGAGCGGGTCCAGCCGTCCGCGCAGTTCGAACAGGGTGGTGAAATCCAGCGCGGCCTGGTAAACCTCTTCAAGCCACACGCCGAACGTGCTGGGAGCGATGATCTGTTGGGTGGGGCCGGGTTCGGGGACGCTCTCGACTCCATGCGCATACGGGCCATCGCCAACGGTGATGTGCCCGTGTCCGGCGTAAGCCTCAGCCAGGATCTCGTACTTCGTCCCCGGCATGGCGCTGGTCGACAGGGTGATTTCTTTATGCGCCCAGCCGAACGACCCGGAAACGACGCCGTTGATCCATACCAGGCACTCGCCGCCCGGGTTCAACCGCAGGACTATCCGCTTCCCGGCGGCGGATTCGGGTACGGTTACTGTACTCTTAAACCAGCCATACGTCCATTTACCGCCCCAGGCTGTCCCGACCGGCATGGACTGGAAGGGTCCGGCGGCGGCCTGGTCAGCCGTCAATTGATCGAGTGTGCTGAATCCGGACAGCTCGACGCTGCCGATGGGCCGGTAACAGGCCTGCCAGAGGGCTTCTTGCCATCTTTCGATACGGTGCTGCCATTCAATTGTCAGTGCCACAGATAAACTCCTTTGATCAGCATGTGTTTTGGAAACAAGAAACCAGGATCAGGGTTGGCTCGGAACCATTCCGCCCAGGCCGGTTCTTGGACAGGGCTAACTTGCCGGGTGATCGGGTCATTCAATGTCAAGGGGCTCGCCCTCCGATGGGGCCAGGGTCAGGTTTAACTGCCGCGCCAGCGGTTCCAACTGCCTGCGGATGGTCAGTTTTAAGTCGGGCGCTTCACCGGCGAGGATCGCCCTGCCAATGTGCAGCAGGGCGCTGGTCAGCCGTCCCTCGACCAGTCCCCACAGTGGGATCGAGCTGTACGAACGCCCGCTGCGCAGTGCGTTCGAAAAGACACCCAGAGCCGGGTCCCCCGTGATCTGCGGGTTTTCCAACGCCATCAGGCGCGCCGGCAAGGCCGCCTGCGGCAAGGCGCAGCGGGCCTGGATGGTTGGGCTGGTGAGGAAGCGGGCCAGTTCCAGCGCGGCGTGCTCGTTTTTGGTATGCTGCCAGACTACCAGGTTCGAGCCGCCCATGAAGTTCATGCCGGGCAGAGGGGCCAATCCCCAGTTTCCCTGCACTTGGGTCGGTGCGCAGGAATAGTTTTGATAGAACCTGAGCGTGCCAAAGGTCAGAGCCGCCTGGCCCGACACAAACAGGCTGCCTTGCCGTTCGCGAATTTGCCGGCGTGCGGCTGGTGAAAGGGTTTGCATCAGGCTGAAGTAATCGTGGATGGCCTGCAACTCTTTTGGCTGGTTGAATTGAACCCGCTGGCCATCAGCGCTGCAAAAATGCCCCCCGGCAGTCCATACCCAGGAAGCCAGGCAGTGCAGCATCCCGTAGCTGTCCAGTTCCAGCAGCGGTTCAACCGGTACAGGCACCCCTGCGGCCTGAAGCCTCGCTGAAGTGCGGGCAATAGCCTCATGCGAACTGAAAGCTTCTGTCTCGGCGATCCCAGCCTGGGCCAGCAAGTCTCGCCGGTAGTGGATCACGTAGGTCTCAGCCAGCCAGGGCAGGGCCCACTGGCTGGCGCTGCCCCAGGTCTGCCCACTTTTCCACGACTCCGGGAGAAAACTGTCCGATTTGCCAACCAGGGCCAGCTCAGCCTGTGAAAAAGGCCGTAGAGAGGCCATAGCAACCAGGTCATTTACCCAGGTTGACCCAATTTCCGAAATATCCGGGCCGCTGTGGTAGCGGGCTGCTTTGTTCAGCTCCGCCTGGCCCTCGTCCCAACGCAGCAGTGCCAGGCGAACATCGATACCTGATTGCGCTTCGAACTCGGCCAACAGTGCCCGGAGCAATTCCTCCGTCGCAAGGGTGTGGATCATGACCGAGAGTTCGATTTGAGGCATTCGGATCCTTATTTTAGCTTTTTTTGCTCTGCGCGGCCCAATTCACAGGTCGATGATGACACCTTCGTAAGGGCGGAGCTTCAGGCAGCCCAGTGAGACTTCTCCCCCCCGGTCCATGTGAGTGGAGAGGACCATCTGGCCTTTGCCTTCCATGCCGGTAGCTACGGTGCAGTGCTGGCCGGCGAAATTGAGCGCCACCAGCTTGCGTTCGCTGCCTGCCTCGCGTATGTAAGCATAGCAGTCGCCTCCCCCTTCTGTAGAATCCGCCTCCAGAACCTGGTAACTGCCCCCGTGCAGGGCCGGGCTTTGCCGCCGCAGCCAGAACAACCGGCGGTAGAAATTGAGCATAGAGCCGGGCTGTCTCGCCTGAACGGCCACATTGCGATCCTGGAAGTCGGGCGAGAGGGGCAGCCAGGGTTCAACGGTCGAAAACCCGGCGTAGAGGCTGGCGTTCCACTGCATAGGAGTACGGGCTACATCCCGCGTGCGTTCAGGTCCAAGGTTTATTCCCTGTGGATCCTGGATTTTCTCTGGCGGGATCGGGACGTTTTCCATGCCCAGTTCGTCGCCATAGTAGACGGTCGGCGCGCCGCGCAGGGTAAGCAGCATCAGCCCGGCCAGGCGGGCCTGGCTCTGCCCACCAAAGCGCGTCGCCAGGCGGGGATGATCGTGGTTGCCGAGCACGTAATTGGGCCAGGCAAAAGGCGGCAGGCTGGCTTCCATCTCATCGACCGAAGCGCGCATGGCCGCGGCTGACCAGGGCTGCCACATCAACCGGAAATTAAAGGGCAGGTGCAGCTCGTCGCCGCTCTCGCCATAATAGCGGACCCAGCGGTGCATCGGGCCCCATAGCTCACCGATCATGCAGCGTTCGGGATAACTGTCCAGCAGCCTGCGAAATTCTTTGATGATGTCGTGGACTTCTTCCTGGTCCTCGGTGTAGGTGTGCAGCTGGCGGCTGTGGAGATCATTGGATGGCAGGTCAGGGCGCGCATTGGGGTCAGGCGGGTTATCGCGCAATTCGGCGTCTTTAATCATCAGGTGGATCACATCGATCCGGAAGCCATCTACCCCGCGGTCCAGCCAGAATCGCAGCACATTCAGCATTGCCCGGCGCACCTCGGGATTGCGCCAGTTGAGCTCGGGCTGCTCCTTCACGAACTGGTGCAGATAGTACTGGCCGGTGCGTTCGTCGAGTGTCCAGGCCGGGCCGCCAAAAAAACTGCCCCAGTTGTTGGGCGGCGAGCCGTCGGGCTTTGGGTCGCGCCAGATATACCAGTCCCGCCTGGGATTGTCGCGACTGGAACGCGATTCAATGAACCAGGGGTGCTGGTCCGAGGTGTGATTGGGGACGAAGTCAATTATGATTTTCATCCCGCGCCGGTGTGCTTCGGTGACCAGCCGGTCAAAATCATCCAGGGTACCAAAAATTGGGTCAACGTCGCAGTAGTCAGCTACATCGTAACCAAAGTCGGCCATGGGCGAGCGCTGGAACGGGCTGAGCCAGATGGCCTCGACGCCCAGTGAGTTTTCGGTGCCATCGTTGAGATAATCGAGCTTTTGGATGATGCCGGGCAGGTCGCCGATGCCGTCATCATTCGAGTCTTGAAAGCTGCGCGGATAAATCTGGTACACGACGCCGCGCTGCCACCACAGGAGGGGTTGGTTTTTCTGGGTCAAGAGGGCACCTCATCCATTGAAAAATAAACTGGCTTTAGAAGGTTCTGAGCGGGCAGCCGGCTGGCCAACGAAAAGCGCTCGAACCGCGGTGAGTCAATCATGTTCCCACGAGTATTTTACATCAGTTTCGAATGGACTGCCGGGTGTCCCTGGCTGCTGCGACCCAGGCCGGCGGATGCTTTACCCGTGGTTTGCGCTCGTAGAACAGGTCATCCAGGCGCAGCGCTGCGCGGCGGAACAGGCCCGAGTGGTAGATCCCGGCGCGGACCAGGTTGTGTGTCCAGTGATTGGGGTGAGAGAATGGACAAACGGCGATGCACCGCCCGCAGTCCGTGCCCACCATGCACCAGTACCGGAAGCAGGCATCCGCGTTGATCCGCCAGCGCAAGATCCCATCGATCTCCGCGCGGTCTCCGATTGGAATCGCCGCGCTCGGGCAGGCTGCCGCGCATTTCTTACACAGGCCGCAAAAGTCGAGCATGGCTGTGGAGGGACGGCGCGGGTCGGCATCCAGTGGCAGGTCGGTGGTGACCACGCCTATCCGCACCCGCGGGCCTTGGCGGGGCGTCATCAGCAGACCCATCCGGCCAATTTCGCCCAGGCCGGCGTCGCGGGCAACCAATGGGGCGATGACCTGGTAGTTGCCGTCGATATGGGCGCGGGCCGGGTAGCCCAGGGCCCGGATGGCTGCCGCAAGCTGCACTGCCACCCGCGCCGATTCGACATACTGGCGGGCGGACTCCATAATGCCCGGCGCGCCTGGCGCGGCCGCGATCATGCCGGGCGCCATCTCAACCGTGAATGCGATCGCGAAGCGGTGTTCGAGGTTAATTTCCGCGCCCCATTCTCCTGCCCCACGCCCTACATGTGAGTAGATATGGTATGGATGCAGGATGGTGATACCGGTCTCCAGGGCGCCATAATAATTCGCCAAAGACCGAATATACCTGGTCATTTTCTCGGCAGGCAAGCCAGCCGGGTGGGGAGAAATCGGGCCGTCTACGGCTTCGCGCAGCGCCCCGGTCAGGAAAAAGCTGGCTTCTGGAGAAGCAAAAAGCAGCGGGTTGGCGAAAGGCGCGCCGGGTGAAAGCAGGCCGGGCAGGTTCCGCCAGGCCTCATCCAGGGGCAGGTGGTCGGGATGCATCGTGTAATACTGCGCGAATTCCCGGCTGCCGGGAACCAGCCGGGCGCGCGCGAAGAGGATATCACGCTCATCGAAGCGGCGAGTGGGTGTTTCGTTGGCGCGCTGGGGCGCTTTGGTTGGCCATCGAAAAGCCAGGGCGCCGGCGGCCAATAGCAGGACGGTCAGCCCCAGCACCGCCAACCGCACGCCAGGCGGGGCGAGCGCGGCTGCGCCATACAGCCCGGCGCCCAGCCCGGCAACGACCAGGCTGATCCGGGCAGCGCGCATCTCGCGCTCGCGCAGCGACTGGCAGGCAAACGATGCCAGGCCAGCCAGCGTGAGGATCGACAGGATTACCAGAAAAATGGAGGAGAGCAGTTCAATCATGCTGAGCTTCCACGAATTGAGATAATCCAAGTATAATCGCAGCCGGAAAGACTTAAGGAAATGATTCTCCTGCAGCTCGAGGAAACTGGCATTGGATAGGCGCGATCCTGGCTACCGCTATTTTGACCTGGTGATGGCGCTTTTTGTCACCGTCTTGATCGTCAGCAACATCGCCTCCGCGGCCAAGATCATCGATTGGGGCTTTTCGCTGTTTACCGTGCGGATGGCCTTTGACGCCGGCACGCTCCTCTTTCCGGTCAGCTATATCTTTGGCGACGTGCTGACCGAGGTGTATGGATACCGGCGCTCCCGGCGGGTCATCTGGACCGGGTTTGCCTGCCTGGCGATTACTGCCGGGGTGTTCTGGTTGGTGCAGTCGTTGCCGGGCGAGGCGGCCTGGGAAGGATATGCCGGGCAGCGTGCTTACGATCAAATTTTAGGCGGAATCAGCTCGGGTGGGATTGTGCTGGCCAGCCTGCTGGCTTATTGGGCGGGTGAATTTTCCAATTCCTACATCCTGGCTCGTCTGAAGGTAACCACAGCCGGGCGCTGGCTGTGGTTGCGGACGATTGGCAGCACAGTGGTGGGCCAGGCGGTAGATACGCTGGTTTTCATGCTGGTCGCTACCCTGCTGGGCGTTTTTCCGTGGGAAGTTTTTATCAGCCTGGTGCTGACCAATTACCTGTTCAAAGTTGTTGTCGAAGCGCTGATGACGCCGCTGACTTATCTGGCGGTAAATCACCTCAAGCGGGTCGAGCAGGAAGATGTTTATGACACTCACACGAACTTCAACCCCTTTCGGGGATAAACCCCGGCGGCGCAAGGGGAAGGATCATGAAACTTCGCTGCCGTTTATCAATGAGGATTTATGGCCCAAATACCATCTCAGCAAGCGCTTGAAAAGCTCGAACAGCAGCAGGTGATCTGGTTCGGCAGTGTCCGCCCGGATGGACGCCCGCACCTGGCCCCAATCTGGTTTGTCTGGCTGGCTGGCCGGATTTATGTCAGTACGGAGCCGAATAGCGTTAAGAGCCGCAACATTCGCCGCAACCCGCAGGTCGTCCTGGCCCTGGAAGATGGCACCAACCCGGTGATCTGTGAGGGCACAGCTCAAATGGTGTCTGCTCCCTGGTCCGGGGACTTGTTGGCGGCTTTTTACCAGAAGTATGAATGGGACCTGAACAAGGAAGAGCAGTACAACCAGGTGATCGAAATCACGCCTGAGAAATGGCTGTCCTGGTAAGGCGAGGTAAGGCCGGGTCTGCCAACCAGCCGGTATTTATCCCATCGATACCCCCGGTCCGGTTGGCGCAGGCCAACCGCACAGGCTTGAACGGCGGTGGATGCTAGCCCAACATGCCGCGTAGCTGTTCGCCGTTGCTCTTCCACCAGTTGTAAAGAATATTCAGGTCGCTGCCCAGGCTGAAGTGCCGGACGCCGATCGCCAGGTATTCGGTGGCTTCTTCGGGGGTTGAGACCTCAATCCGCGGCGGCACGCCGGCCCTCAGGCAGGTTTCCACCACACGCCGTTCCACGGCTTTGATCTCTGGGCTGCGGCGCTGCCCGGGTTTCCCGGCGCTCATCGAGTAATCTGCGCCGCCCCACTGGATCATGTCGATTCCCGGCACGGCCAGGATCTCGTCCAGGCAGTCCACCGCCGATTGTTTTTCGATCATCAGCACGACGACGATGTCCCGTAGGGCCTGGACGTATGCGGCGTCGCCGCCGTATCCCATATACGAAAAGCGGCGGGTCGCTACGCCAAACAGCCCGCCATCTTGCGGCGTATCAGGCCGGGCAATCCGGATGCACTGGCGCGCATCTTCGGGCGAGCGGACATCGGCGAACAGCACGCTCTGGAAGCCGGAGCCAATTGCCCGCTGGGCTAAAAACTGGCGGGGTTCTGCGTCGACCTTGATCATGGTGCCCAGGTTGTGCAGCTCGGCTGCCCGGCAGAAATGATCCAGGTCGTGCAGGGTGAACGGCGCGTACTCTGCCAGGAACTCAACGTAATCGAACAGGCCGGTGTGGCCAAGAACTTCGACAATTGAAGGCCAGTGGTTTTGAACGCGAGTGCTCAGGGTCGGCTGGCCGGTTTGGAGCAGGGTTCTCAGTTTGTTTGTGCGCATGGGTTGTTTCCGTTTCTGCTTGCCGGATATTTATGAATTATAGTATCCTTATTGGATCCTTGTGTCGTTTTGTGGGAAGGAAGCATCCGCGGCGAAAACACAACCAAAGCCCGAATTAATGCGGATGTCCGGGTGGTTTGCAAGCATGGCGGGCAAAATCAGGCGCCTGCCAGCGTTTCTACCGCATGGACGGGAGGATTTTATGATTATCGACGCTGACTGCCACATCTCTTCAAGTAAATCGGACAGCCTGGCGGTTATGGCCGGAGACTTAATCGAAATCATGGATCGAGCCGGCGTGGACCAGGCGCTGACCTGGCTCAAGCCGCCCTACGACCGGAATATTGACCCTGAAAACCAGACGGTTTACGCTGCGGCCCAGGCTTATCCCGGGCGGTTCTTGCCGGTGGGGTGGACTAATCCGCGCCTGGGGCGCCAGCGGGCGGCAGAGGCGATCCGGCAGTGCTACGAAGGGTATGGCTTCCTGGGCGTTAAGTTCAATGGGGCCCAGGATGAGTATATCATCGATGATGACCGGCTGGTCATGCCGCTGATCGAGCTGGCTGCCGGTTATGGCAGGCCGATTGCCTTTCACATTGGGGCCGACTCTCCCGAGAATACGCATCCTTACCGCCTGCGGCGCATCGCCCAGGCTTTTCCAGAGACCACTTTCCTGATGGTGCACATGGGCGGGGCGGGCTACCCGCCGCTGGCGCATTCGGCGATCGAAGTCGCCCAGGCCTGCCCGAACGTGATGCTGATTGGCAGCGCGATCGATGAGGGGTACGTGCTGCTTGCGCTCAAGGCCCTGGGAGCGGACCGGGTATGCTTTGGCAGTGATACGCCTTTTGGCCTGATGCACGTCCGGCTGGCGATGTACCGCGCGCTGCTGCGCGATTTCAGCCCGGAAGATCAGGAGAAGGTGCTGGGCCGGAACATCGCCCGCGCTCTGGGAGGTGGATAAGAATGTACCAGCATCGAATTGTTTACCGCGAGCAGGGCCGTTTTGCCGGCTGGCCGGCTAACTACGGCATCTGGGCCTGGGAAGAGGAGATCGTCGTCGGGTTTACGGTAGGGTATTTTAGCCTGGCAGGCGGATTCCATGCCCGCGATGCCAGCCGGCCATTTCTGCCGATGCAGGCCCGCTCGTTGGATGGCGGCGAGACCTGGACGGTCGCGCCGACTCCCTGCCGTACGCCGGGCAACACCGGCATTTCAGCCGATGAACACGTGCGGGCTGATCTGAGCGCCGCGCAGGCCCTGTCTGACCGGGGTGAGAACCTGCCGGCGGACTGCCCGGGCGAGATCCGCTTTACCCATCCGGACTTTGCCATGATGTGTGCGCGGTCCGGGTTGGGAACCGGGACCACTTCCTGGTTTTACCTGTCCGCCGACCGCTGCCGCAGCTGGGCAGGCCCGTACTGCCTGCCGGATTTTGGCCTGCCGGGCATCGAGGCGCGTACGGACTACCTGGTGACCGGCCCGGAGGAATGCCTGCTATTCCTGACTGCCTCGAAAGCCGGCGGTGGGGAAGGCGCCGGGGTTTTCTGCGCACGCACCCGCGATGCCGGCAGGCATTTTGAGCTTGTCTCCTGGGTGGTCCAGGTAGAAGATGGCTATGCCATCATGCCGTCCAGTGTGCCCACTGCGGCGGGTGTGCTGCGAACAGCCGTCCGGCGCCGGGCGGGAAGCGGCGACCCTGGCGCAGCGAATAGTTTTATTGACCTGTATGGCTCGGAGGATATGGGGCTGACCTGGCAGTATGTCAGCCGGCCTGTGCCCGATACCGGCTACGGCGGAAACCCGCCCGCGCTGACCCGGCTGCGCGACGGGCGCCTGGTGATCACCTATGGCTACCGCGGCCAACCATTTGGGATCCGGGCGCGGGTCAGCGCGGATGATGGGCAGACCTGGGGAGCGGAGATCGTTTTGCGCGCTGATGCCGGAAATCATGATATTGGCTATCCTCGCACGGTCGAGCGCCCAGACGGCAGCCTGGTGACCGTCTATTATTACAATGACCGGCCTGAAGGAGAGCGCTACATCGCCGCCACGCTCTGGAAGCCCTGAATTTGCGCTGCAGCAAAGAAGGCGCCTGGCCAGGCTGTTATGCTAGAATTGAGCGTAGCTGGATTTATCTTCCCGGCTGCGCAGAAGATACCGGTTCTGTGAAGGATCCAAGGGAAAGCAGGCAGTTTGATAGCTCCCATAGTTACTCCAAAGATGATCGTGGCCGATCTTTTATCGGAATGGCCCGAAGCGATCCCGGTTTTTCTCAACCGGCGTATGGCTTGCGTGGGTTGTAACATGGCGCGCTTCGAGACCCTGCAAGATGCCTCGCGGATTTACGGGGTAAACCTGGAACAATTCCTGGCGGAAATCAACCAGGTGGTTGCTCAATCTGGGTGCATATAGGAATTTTGACTCGGTGATGTTCGAGCGCGAGGCTGTCCAAATAGGCTTTTGGATAGCCTGCTGTTTTAACCTTTATAAACACCAGGTTCCTGGCGCTTGATTGTATAATCTGGTTGGAACCGTTTACGATTTAGGATCAAAGACGGTTTACAAACCAAATTTCCGTTTCTCTTCCAAGGAGTCACTGATGGCAAACAAGCTAAAAGTTGGCATCATCGGACTGGGTGGTATTGCAAACACGCATGTTCCCGGTTGGGCCGCATCACCTCATACCGATCTGGTGGCCGGTAGCGATATTAATCCGCTTATTTTCGCCGACTGGCGCGAGAAATATGGCGTCATCCGGTTTTATGAGAACCCGACTGACCTGATTAACGACCCGGAAATCGATATTATTGATATCTGTTCGCCTAACATGTATCACGCCGCCCAGGCAATTGCAGCCATGGAAGCCGGCAAGCACGTGATCTGCGAAAAACCGCTGGCGCCCACGCCACAGGAGATCCGCGAGATGATCGCGGCGCGGGATCGCACCGGCCGGATGTTGATGACCGCCCAGCACTTTCGCTTTAAAGGTACTGCTCAGGCGATGAAGGCTGAGATTGACGGCGGCGCTTTGGGCGATGTTTATCACGCGCGATCGTGGATGCTGCGTCGCAGCGGGCTGCCGGTTCGCCCCACATTTATTTATAAAGCAAACAGCGGCGGTGGCCCGTGCATTGATATCGGCGTACATATCCTCGACCTGACCCTGTGGCTGATGGGCCATCCCCGCCCGGTGGCGGTCAGCGGCGTGGCCCGCGCGGCGCTGGCGCATCACCCGGGCGCTTTCAGCAGTTGGGGGCGCGCGCTGGTCCCGCAGGATATGGATGTGGAAGATTTTGCCGCGGCGTTTGTCCGTTTTGACACCGGCGCCACCCTGATGATCGAGATGAGCTGGCTGCTCCACCATAACGTCCAGGGCGAGGCATCCCGGATCTGGTTGTATGGGACGGAGGGCGGCTGTGAGTGGCCGGATGCCAGCTTTATGTCGAATGATTACCGCAACCGCCAGTTGATCAACCGCTCGCTGGTCCTGACCCAGGACAGCATGGAGCCGCACGCGCTCGAATGCGTCGAGTTTGCGCGCGCCGTAGCCGAGGGCCTGCCTTCGCCTGTGCCTGCTGAGCACTCGCTGTATGTCCAGACGATTCTGGATGGCATTTACCGCAGCCAGGCGACGGGTGGGGAAGTTTCCGTCAGCGTCGATCAGGCTGCCGGGTAAACGGGAGGGAAATATGACGGTACAGGTTGCCCTGGTTGGCGCGGGGCATATTCATACGCCCGGATTTGTGAAGCGCCTGCAGGCGCGCGAGGATGTCGCCGTCCGTTGGGTGTGGGACCATGACACGGCCCGCGCCGAAAGCCGGGCGGTAGAACTGAACGCCCAGGCAGTTGGCGATGTGCGCCAGGTGTGGGAGGACCCGCAGGTTGGCGCGGTGGTGATCTGCGCGGAGACAAACCGCCATGAACCCCTGGTGCTGGCTGCCGCGGCAGCCGGGAAGCACATGTTTGTGGAAAAACCGCTTGGTTTCGGCGCTCAGGATGCCTACCAGATGGCGGCGGCTATCGAGCAGGCGGGGGTGTTTTTCCAGACCGGTTACTTTATGCGCGGCAACCCAATCTACCGCTTCGTTCAGGCCCAGCTCCAGGCCGGGGCTTTTGGCCAGGTAACGCGCATCCGCATGAGCAACTGCCATGGCGGGTCGCTCAAGGGCTGGTTCGACACCGAATGGCGTTGGATGGCGGACCCGGCCCAATCTGGAGTGGGCGGTTTTGGCGACCTGGGCACGCATGTGTTGGATATCATGCTGTGGATGATGGGCGACGTGGCGCGGGTTGCGGCTGATATTGATGTGGCTACCGGGCGGTACGGCGACTGCGACGAGTATGGCGAGGGATTGCTGAAATTCGCGTCTGGCGTGACGGGCAGCCTGGCAGCCGGCTGGGTCGACGTCGCCAACCCGGTCAGCCTGGTTTTGAGTGGTACCCAGGGCCATGCCTGTGTGGTCAATGGACAGCTTTTCTTCCAGAGCGAGCAGGTCGCCGGCGCGGACGGCAAGCAGCCCTGGGAGGCGCTGCCTGAGCCTTGGCCACATGCCTTCGAACTGTTCCTGGATGCCGTCGTAGGAAAAGAAAACGTTCCCCTGGTGGGCGCGCGTGAAGCGGCCTACCGCAGCGCAGTGATGGAAGCCATGTATAACGCGGCCCGGGGGCAAACCTGGCTGGCGCCTGAAAAAGCATAACCTGGTAAGTATGGCGAGGGCTGCCCAACTGTTCGTTTGGGCAGTCCTCGCTCAAGAATCGCTACCGGTAATCGCTCCCGGTTTTCCAATGGTGCGGTAAGCACACAATGCCATATCCTTTATCGGGCGAGATGAGCCGTCCGCCAATGCTGCCTGGCTCTACGTCAAACAATGCTGCCGATTCGACGTGATCTTGCATTTCATCAGACCGGTCGTGGATCGCTACGTTGATCCAATAGCGCCCGGGAGAAAGGGCTAATTCCGGAATTTCGCATTCGAAGGCCGGTCCCAGAGTTGGATCCATGCGGTCGCCTGGAGCGTGGACAGAACTGTTGAAGTGGGCTACCTGCCGGTGGTAGGAATCGTAGATTGTGAAGCGGCAGTAAGAACCAATTTCTGCGTTGTTTAGCCTGAAGATAAATTGGGCCGGGCTGCCAGTCATCAGCGAAGTGGTGGGGACCCGGTTGCACATTGTGACCACTTCGACCAGGCGCACCTGGCCTTTTCCCCTTCGATCGGTGCGTTCTTCAATGTTGAATGAGGTCAAATCTTCCAGGCGGTGGATATACTCCGCTACTACGCCGGTGATGCCGTCCTGGGCGATGACCTGACCCTTCTCCAACAGGACCCCTTTGTTGCATAAGCTCTGCACGGCGGACATATTATGACTCACAAAGATGACCGTCCTGCCCTGGTGGGCCACATCGCTCATTTTCCCCAGGCACTTACGCTGGAAAGCCACATCGCCTACTGCCAGCACCTCGTCCACCAGCAGGATCTCGGGTTCCAGGTGGGCCGCAACGGCAAAAGCCAGGCGCACATACATTCCGCTCGAATAGCGCTTGACGGGGGTGTCTAAAAATTTCTCAATCTCGGCGAAATCGACAATCTCAGAAAATTTTCGGTCGATCTCGCGGCGCGCCATTCCGAGGATTGCACCATTGAGATAGATATTTTCTCGACCGGTCAATTCTGGGTGAAAACCAGTACCAACTTCTAACAGGCTGCCCACTCGCCCGCGGATCACAGCCCGCCCGCGGGTCGGTTCAGTGATCCGTGAAAGCACCTTCAGTAAGGTACTCTTCCCGGCTCCGTTGCGTCCGATCAGTCCAACGGCATCGCCCTGCTCGATTTCCAGGGAGACATCTTTGAGTGCCCACAGGATGGGTTGGTCAAGGCTCCTATGCTTCTGGAATGGTCGCCGGACCACATCGGCAATCAGGTCACGCAGGGTGTCGTGCGCCTGCTGCGCGGCGCCAAGGGTGTATTTTTTTGAGAGCTTCTCGATGCGGATCGTTGGGTTTGTCATCGCGTGCACTGCCCCGTTAGATAACGTCAGCAAATGTGCGCTCGGTGGCTGAAAAGAATACCAGCCCGCTGATGACCAGCCCGACCACTATCCCAATTGAGATCAACAGCAGCGAGCCCGGGAAATTGGCTGAACCAACCAGCGCCCAACGAAAACCTTCGATCACCCCGGCCATGGGGTTCAGCCCCAATAATGGCTGCCATTGGGCGGGGAACAGCGAAGCCGGATAAACGACCGGTGTTGCATACATCCAGACCTGCACCAGGAATGGCAGCAGGTGATTCACATCTCGATAGCGGACACTAAGCGCTGAAAGCCACAGGCTGGCGCCAAACGCAGCCAGGATTCCAATCAATAGAAAGGCCGGCAGAAGCAGAATCTTCCAGGTCAGTGGTGTGCTGTAGATGAGCAGCAGCACGACCAGAGTGATAAACGAAATTGCGAAATCCACCAGACCAACCAGTACACCCGAAATCGGGATAATCAGGCGGGGAAAATACACTTTGGTGATCAGGTTTACGTTCTGGATCAGGCTGGTTCCCGATCGGGTCAGCGCCCCGGCAAAATAGTTCCAGGCCAGCAGTCCGGAAAAGGCGAACAGGGGATAGGGCACTCCATCTGAAGGAATCCCTGCCAGCCGGCCAAACACGACCGTAAAAATCAGGGTGGCGAGGATTGGTTGAAGCAGGACCCAGCCCACCCCTAAAAGGGTTTGCTTGTAGCGAACTTTTAGATCGCGCCAGATTAGGAAGCCGAGCAGCTCACGATACTGCCAGACAACCCTGATTTGCAGCCGAGCGATGCCCCGGGTGGGCTCGATTACCACCTCGCGGAGTGTGGCGTTTTTTGGATCCTGGGCTTGTAAGTATAGTTCGCTCATTGTTGTTCGGTCGAACAGGCTGGCCACCTGCCTTCGCGTGTTTTCATTGTAGGTTTGAACGGGGGGGCTGTCAAGGAGGCCATTATAATTACCTCAACTGCACCTTCGATCCTGGAGGCAAGATGAACATTCTGCTTGAAGCTTATGTCGACCGCAATTTTGGTGACGACTTAATGCTGGAACTGCTCGTCAGGCGGTATCCTGAGATTAACTTTTGGACCTTTGGTTACGGTGATCTGGCTTACAACGACCAGCCGCCTTACGATGGTTGGGGGAACTTTTACCTGATTGGCCGTTATGCCTGGGTGGAACTGCTGGCGTGCTTTGATGGCTACCTGGGCCTGGGTGGATCGATGTGGCAGGATTATGGTCAGAAAGACGCTTTCATGATCCGCGATCAAACGACCCGGCGTATGCGCGAGTTGGGCCGGCCGTGCCTGATGATCGGAAATAATATCGGGCCGGTCAAAACCCCTGCGGGGGAGGCGCTGTTCATGGATTTGTTGGAGCGTCTGGATGATATCACGCTGCGCGATCAGGCGTCGCTGGATTGGATTAAGAGCCGCAGCCAGAAGGTAAACGCGCGGCTGGCAGCTGACCTGGTTTTCCTTTATCCGGTTCCCCGTTGTTCGCGCAAGGCAAACCTGGTGGGAATCTCTGTAAACAATAATCCTAAGGCGCCAGATCGAAACGAGCCTTACACCGAGAGCATCGCCAGGCTGGTCGAGCAGCTTCTTCTTTCCGAATGGCAGGTGCGCCTGTTCGGGTTTGACAGCGGAGCCGAAAACGATGCCGGCATTATTTCGCGTGTGCTGGAGCGCCTGCCCGCCGACCAGGTGGATGGGAAGGTCGAGCAGCAGATCTACAACGGTGACCTGGCCGGTTTTCTGGCTGCTTTTGGCGAGTGCACGCACGTCTTTGCTTCACGCTTTCATGCTTTGATCCTGGCGCTCCATTTTGGCATTCCCTTCACGCCTTTTGCTTATCTCAACAAGACAGCTGATTTTCTCCAGGATATTGGGTATCGCGGCCCGCTGTTTACTTATGATAATCTGGCAGCCGGAGTGGATGAGGCGGTCGCCCATATCCGCGGTGGGCAGGCGTTAGTTGATCCGGCCTTGCTGGCGGCAATGAAAGCCCGGGCCCAACAGAACTTTGCCTGGGCCGACCGGCTGCTACAGGGACAGCCTGGAGAACTGCACCCGATGATTTACCGGCTGATGCGGCGCTTTGAAGCGAATGGGCAGGCGCAGCAAGAACTCGACGCGTTGAAGAATTCGTTTTCCTGGCGGGTCACTCGTCCGCTGCGCTGGCTCGCATCCAAAGCCAGGTGATGGAAAAAGCCGCTTATCCGATTCGATTCCAGCGCCGGCGCGTCAGGGCCAGGAAGGTTTCTTTCAGGTAAACTCCGGCGACCTTCAATGGATGGAGAAGATAGTAATAATCAATCCAACTATCTGGGCTGAGGTTGTAATAATATCGCAGCCAATCTCGCGGAGGCGCAAGCAGCCTGAGCAGAAAGGCCAGTTTTTCTTTCCGGCGGCCCATCACCATCAAATCGGGCAGCAGGCGCTGGTAGAGCGGCCAGAAGTAAAAGCTGAACCGGAAATCGGGTAAAGGCTCAAAAGAGAGAACTTTATCTGGCGGCATGAAAAGATCATGCATCCGCCTGCGGAAAGCATCTGGCTGGATGCTTTCCATAAAGCGGGCCGGCGCCTGGATACCCATCAGGCGTTCCAGGTAATAGAGGGTGTAATAGACCGGAACCTGGGCTTCTTCTGCCAGGATCGTGGCCGCCAGCGCCTGCCAGTTGACCTGGTCGGCCCTGTCGCGGACGATCAGGGCAATGTCGCTAAACCAGTTAAGCCGTGAATACCCGTGATGGTGGGCATGCGCGCACAGGTAAACCAGGTGATCTTCCAGGCACAGAGTCCGGATGGGAATCCCATTGAAATCCATCCGGATGGAGCGCTGCCAGAATGCTTCGGCGTCGCGCGCCATCAGCCCGGTGCGCAGGATGTCGTCGTAATGAGCCTCGACCCGGAAGTTTTCCTCGGCATTCAGGTATTCGGTTTCGTGGTCGGTTTCCTGCGGGATGACCTTGGGCGGGGGCGCTGGCTGGCCGGCTAAGACGCTGTAACCCAGTTGAAAAAGCAGCCTGGCCACGTCTTCCCAGTTCCGCTCGCGGACGATTAAATCCAGGTCGTTGTAGACGCGCAGGTTTGGGTTAAGGAATAGCAGCTGTGCGACCGCCGGTCCTTTTACGACCAGGTAATCGATGCCAGAATCGTTTAGCGCGCCCAGCACCTGGTGGATATTCCGGTTGATCCAGGCCGTCCGCAGCGATTGCAGGATAAAAGCCTGTTTTACCTGTTCCCGAAATTCGGGCGGCGGGCTGCTGAGGGTCGGATTGTTGGAAAGGTAAGAATACGCCAGGCCAATCAACCCATTCTGCATAATACCGGCGAAAATTTCATCCCAATCAACATCAATATTCGAAAGTGGCCGGCCGGGGTCTGCCGCCGCGAAATCGACCAGCATGGCCAGTGTATTGGGAGAAAGGGCGGTTCGTTCGTAACTGTCGAGGATGGGGATGTTCATTTTCGTCATTTTAGATGATCGGTTGTTGGTCCCTGGTTAGCTGATACTGCCGTGCCTGGATTTCGTACAACTGGGCGTAATGGCCTCCCTGCGCGACTAATTGATCATGTGTTCCGCGCTCAACGATCTGTCCATTCTGCATTACGTAAATCCGGTCTGCCATTCGGACGGTCGAGAGGCGGTGACTGATCAGGACGGCGGTCCGGTTTTCCAGCAGCTCTCGAAACTTCAGAAAGACTTCATATTCGGCGCGTGGATCCATGGCGCTGGTGGGTTCGTCCAGAATAATAACCTGGCTTTGGCGGAGAAAAGCGCGTGCCAGGGCGATCTTTTGCCACTGGCCAATGCTGAGCTCTTCGCCATTATCAAACAGCTTACCCAGGATGGTTTCATAGCCGTGAGGCAGGCTTTGAATGGTCCGGTGAACATCAGCCCGGATGGTGGCTGCCTGGATGCGCTGGTCATCCGCCGGGTTGTTGATGTCGCCGATCTCGATATTCACCCGTGCAGACAGGTTGTAATGGGCGTAGTCCTGGAAAATAACACCGATTTCCTGGCGCAGGTCATTTGGGTGAAATTCTCCCAATCCAATCCCGTCGATCGTGATTCGCCCCTGGTTTGGGTCGTACAGCCGGCAGAGCAGCTTCACCAGTGTCGTCTTTCCTGAGCCATTTTCGCCGACCAGGGCAATGACTTCGCCCGGGTGAATTTCAAGCTGTATGTCGCGCAGTGCGTCGCGCAGGCTGTTTGGATACTGAAACGATACATTTTCAAATACGATCCCGTTTTGCATGGGTTTTGGAAATGCCCGCGGGGATGGCGGGGCGGTTATCTTGCTTTTCAAATCGAGGAACTCATACAGGTTTGTCAGAAAGAGATTGCTTTCGTATAGGTCGGTAAAGCCGGTCAGCAGTTCCTGCAAAAAACCCAGCCCGCGCTGAAAAGCCTGGTAATACATGGCCAGATCGCCCAGGGTAGCCAGTCCCGCAATGACTCGTGATGCGATGAAGGCATAAGAAGCATAAACGGTGGTGGTCGCCATGGCGCCGGCTGCCAGTTCAAACCAGGCGCGGCGCAGGTCAAGACGCAGGCTTACCTGGCGGAGTGTGTCGCGCAGCTGGTTGTATTTGCGCATAAAATACGGTCCGACGCCAAAAACGCGGATCTCCTTGGCAAAGTCGATGCTGGTCATGAGCATGTGGTAATACCAGGCCTCGCGGTCGACGCCGGTATACTGCCGGTAGAGTTGGAAGGAAAGGTTGGAAAAATAGAGCCTTACAATGATATTGGGAAGCACCGCCACAACCAGGACCACGGCGATCACCCAGTGGAAAGTGATCAGCAAGACCAGGACGCCGGTGAGCGAGATGACGCTGCGCAGGATCTTTGCCAGCGCCTCGATGATCATTAAAGGCCGGTCAGAGGCATCTTCCTGGGCGCGGTGCAGGCGGTCAAAATATTCTGCGTTTTCATAATATTCCAGATCCACTTCGATCGACCTGGCATGCAGCACATCGTACATGTGGTCGGCGACGGCCCGGCTCTGCATGCGGGAAACCACTTTCCCGAAAGAATAAGTCAGGTTGGTCAACAGCGTAATGCCCGCGGTGACGGCCACCAGAAAAATCACGCGCGAAAAGTAGGCAGTCGGGTTGTCGGAAAGCAGGGCGGCACTGACTTGGTCCAGCAGCAGCTTTAGCATGTATAGCTGAGCAACCGGCAGCAGTCCTTCAATGATCAATGTCAGCAGATTCGCAACTGTCCAGCCCGGCGCACTTTCCCAAACGAATTGAATTGCCCGCCTTAACCTGACTGTATTTTCAAATGCCTGTTTAAGTCTGTTGATCATTTACCGACAGTTCCAGGAGACGTGCAATCTCCGGTAGTTCAGAAAGTTTATTTTTCCGCTTGAGACCCAGCACAGGAACCTTTTTTATCAGGTTAGCACACTGCTCAAACGGCTGAGGCGCCATACCGGGCTGGTGGAACCATTTGCCGAAGCGGGCGACATAAATATTTTTCATAAGCAGGAAAAAAATCGTCTTCTGCTCAATGGGGAAAATCTCTGGTCTTTTTCCCCGGGCGAGGACATAGATATGTTTCAGCGGATATTCCTGTGGTTTTTCGGGGCAGTGCGACCGTAAGGCCAGTTTGTCCACGTCAGGACGAATGCGCGGCAGGCGATCTGGATCTATCCCCAACGCTTCCGCGGTATCGGGCCATAATTTTAGCTGCGGGAATCCTGCCATCACCCAGGCCTGTCCCGCGGAATCGTAGTGGATGGGGAGCAGGTCATCCGTCACCAGCGAATGACCACGTGCTACCAGGGCGGCCGCGGTTGATGATTTTCCGGCGCCTTTGTCGCCGATAAAGGCCAGCACCTGGTTATCGATTGCAACCGCACTGGCATGTAGTACGGTCAGCCCACGCTGGTGCAGCAGCACGCCCAATACCGCTCCGGTCAGCAGCAGGCGGATGGCCTCGCCGAGCGCGCCCGGAGCAGGATCAATCACGACTTCACACCCACCTCGGATCAGGGCTAACCCAACCTGCCCCCAGGCCAGCAGGGCTTCGTTCTGATTGGCCCGGATGCAGGTAATTGGCCCTTCTTTTTTTGGCGTTTTTCCAATAACTCCCTGCCGGATGGTGACATCCGGCAGGGAGGGTTCGCCAGGCGATAGCTCTGGCAGATCAAAGTCGGATTGAAAGTTCAGGTTAAAGGCAGTATAGAAAGGCATCGATCCGCCTGAACTCCCAGGAACCGTTAATTACGATCCGGTCTTGGGCGGTTTTTTGCCCTTGCCGTCCTTCTTGGAAAAGACCAGGAAGTCGTGGGAAGTCTTGCCGCCGGCGAGGGTGATCTTTTCGATATCGCCCAGGACCTCTAAAACTGGGGTCTCGTATGCTTTCTTTTCAGTCATCGTGTTTTTCTCCATTAAGTGAGTCATCTAACAACAATCGGTAAACCTGACAGGGCCTTCGGATAATTTTCTTCGTTAGACATTCCCTCCTTTCTCCGCCAGGGAAGCATCGGTTTCCAATTTGGATCGGGCTTGCTGATACGATGGATCGGAAACACCATGCGAGCTAGTCTGGCTGGCGCAGTGATCGATCCGCTGCTGAGCCAGCGAGCGAACGGTGGAAAAATCCCGGAGTCGCTCTGCGTCCGGAGGGGAACCGGCCAGGATATCTTCCACCCGTGAGTGTCGTTTTTTGTGCTTTGCTTCCCAAAACTGGTTATCTTGTTCATCCCAGGCTCTCTTTCAGGTTCGTAAAAACCTGGTAACGCGCCAGGTCCCGCCGGTCGCCGATCACTACCTTGCCCTGGTAAACGACCCAGGCATGCGCCTCTAAGTGACCTGCAGTTCCGTGCAGTACGCCAATCTGTAAATCAGCCGGGATGCCACCGCGCGCCAGGAGCACCTTGCCTGTCAGCGCCTGGATGAGGCAGGTTGATGTAAGAGGGGTATAGCGCGCAGCGGTATCCACTGCGGCCAGTGCCCGGTAAAGGTCGTCTGCGCCGGGCTGCTTTCCCGCGGGCGGTTGGGCCAGGGAGTTCAAGAGGATATATAAGCGCTTGAACGGTACGACTTTCAAAGCGATCTTAATAAACAGCATGAGCGCGGCGGCTCTGATCAGATACCACCGGTAGTCCGGAGACAATTGGAAAAATTTATGCAGCGGTCCTGGTCTCATTGGAAACCTCAATGACCCCGGCCCGTTCCATGTCCTTGAGAACCGCCAGGATATCTTTTTCACAGCGCGCTGCGTCAACTTCGTATTCAGTCAGAATGGTGTTGTAGATGTCAATGACCGCAACCGGCTTTTCGATCAGCGCCCAGATCCGTGCGCCAACTGCGCTCAAGCCAAAATACATCCCTGACTTGAGATTAAGAATGACAGCCTGGCCTTCAAGAAGTGTTGAAACCTGATCGGGTGAAGCAACGATTGTTGTATTCAGGTCCATTCGCAATTTTCCCCCCTATAATTTCGTGAGTGGACACCTGGCTATAATAGCATATTTTTTTGATTATTGCTATCCTGTTTTTTCTGACGTTCTACATGCATTTATGACAAAATTTTGATCCACTACCCCTTTTTCAGGCCCAGCCAGACGGTGGCGATTTCCCAGGGGTTGAGGTTCAGGCGGGTGATCCCGCCGGCAACCGGTAGCGGCCTGGGCCGGCGTTCCAGCAGGTTCACTTTTTCGGCGGCCTGGACCTGGGGCGGCAGCTTGATCACAACCTCTCCACCCTGCCCGCGGAACTCGACCAGGCGCAGGACCAGCCCGTCGCCAGCTTCGGCCCACTTGACCGCGGACAGGCGGGCAATGCCTGCCTCGACCTGCGGCATGGTTGGCATCTCAGCGATCCCGGGCCGGCTGATCAGTGTGGTGTGATAGACTTCGCCATCCAGGACCACGCTGCTTTCAGCAAACGGCCGGTCGTAAGCAGCCACCGCGAAGGCAAAGTCATGTTCGCCCGAATCGCGCATGCCGTCCCATTCCGTCATGGAATAGTATTCCGGTTCGTGCAGATAGGTGGGGATGGCCGGGCTGCGCAGGAGCGAAAGCAGAATCACCTCACTGCGCGCCGCGCCTGCTTCCATCCGGTAAGAGGGGTTGCCCTGGTTGAACAGGGCCACGCTTAACCCGGGCTGCTCGACCCCGGCCCAATGAATGGCAGGCCAGTCGCCGTTTGGCCCGGCCCAGCGGAATTCAGGTGGGTAAGGCTGGCGGGCGAGCATCCCATAGGGGATTTCGTACACATGCCGGGCTTCCACTTTTGGCGAGCACGGCACCGGCATCGCAACCCGCAGGCGGTAGTTGAAAGCATCCCAGTAGACATGCGCGGTGAAGTCGACCCGCTCGAGCCCTTCGACCAGGGTCACTGCCAGGCGCGCTCGCAGACACTTGCCGGACAGCCCCATTTCGCGCGGCGCTTCTATCTGGAAGACCAGGCGCTGCCATCCAGGCCCCTTTTCAATCGTTGACAGGCGGGTGAAAGGCGCCAAAGAGGTGCGCGCCTGGTCAGGGTACAGGGTGGCCCACGGTGAGCCCTCATCGTGCTCCAGGATCAGCTCGCCGGGACGGACGCCATCGGCGGCCAGGATCTCACGTCCAATAGTCTTGTCAAGTATTGCCAGGAGCCCGCCCGCATCAGCCTGCACGCGGTAGCGCTGGTTTTCAATGACGGCCCTGCCGGGTATCTCATCCTTGCCGGAAACAATTTCTGGGGTTTGGTCCGCGGCAGGCGGCCCGGCCCGGTACACCCGGGCGGCAAAAGGCGGCAGGTTCTCAACCAGGAAAGTCACTTCTGCCTGGCCCTCGCCGGATAGGCGCTTGCCCAGGATGGCGGCTGCACGCCCGTTTTCGTCATACAGCCCAACTGGGCCGGGCACTGCCAGCGGGGCGGTGCAGACCGCTGTGACCGTTTGAGCGGTCGGGTTGATTACCGAGAACTCTCCGTTTTGCCCGGGCCGCAGCAGGGCTGCCAGCGCAACCTCGCGGCAGCGAGTTGTGTCCTGGTCGATTTTTTGCCAGAAACTTTCCAGTTCGCGGTAGGCGGCGTCTACGTGCGTGGCGGTGATGGCATCATGGAACATGGTGAAATATTGATCCTGGCGGATGAGCCGCAGGTCATCGGCCGGGTAGGGATGGCCTTTGAGAGCGGCCATCACGCTGAGCGCCTCGACGCCCAGCAGCGCATGTTCCTGCCGGCGGACGGCCTGCTTGGTCTTGATGCGAGTCACCAGGCAGCCGGAATTGTTCGGATTGAGTTCCAGGCCAGGATGCAGGTCGCCCTCGGCAGGATGATCTGCCCCTTTCAGCCAGGGCTGAAGATGGGGCAGCGCCTCTTCTTCCAGGGCAAAACGCACTTCATAATCCTGGCGCATGGCCTCAGCCCAGTCTAACAGGGCGGGGTTGGGGAGCAGTTCTTCAGGGGTGACCCATACCAGGCCGGCCCCGAACTCGGCCAATACCTGCTCGTCGACTGGGCCAGGCAGCCCGGCCAGCAGCACGGTTTCGATCCCGCGCCCGCCGCAGCCCGGGCAGGGCTTTCCCTCGAGCTCTTTGTTTCCTTGGCAGGTCGGGCAGGGTGGATACTTGAGGACCCCGCCGCCCCAAGCGACGACCGGCAGCGACCGCACCAGGATGGCGCTGCCATCCAGGCCGCGCCAGTAACGCCCCTGGGCCGGGCTGTAGCTCATCCCGGTGGCCCAGTTGATCTCGCAGCCGCGCAGAATCTGCGGAAGCTGAGCCGAGTTACCGAAGGCATCGTTGCGCACTGCCAGGTGAGTGGTCTGCCCAAAAACCTGTTCGACCCACAGCAGGCCGTCCACGTAATTGCGGACCAGGCTCTCGCCGTGGATCATATTGGCATCGACGATGGCTTCGCCGCCGCCGGTGATGGCAAAGCGGCCCGTGCGGGCCAACTCCTGGAGGATTGGCAGGGTTTCTGGGCAGCGTTCAATAAACTTTCGCACAATTTGCACGCTTTCAGCCTCGAATTTGTAGCCTGCGTCGCGCCGGGCCAGGTCCAGGTTATCGAGCATGTAGTAAGCCTGCAGATCGGTATAAGAAACGTAGGTCTTGCCCTGGTAGGTAAACGGTTGCTGCCAGCAGCGGCGCCAGGTCAGGTCGAAGTGGTTGTTGACGATAATGTAGAGAATGGGTTTGGCAGGCGCAGTGGGCATTGTGTTTTTCCTGTTTCAGGTGGTGTTATTCGTCCTGGTTAGGGCGGTCTTTCTCCGGGCATGAAAGATTGGATCAGGCGAACAAAGCCAGTATATCACTGCTGCTTGCTGGCTGGTTAAATAAATGGTGTGCGGCCATCTGGCAGCCGCACACCATTGTCAGATTCAACCGTGATACCTAGTAAAGGATTTCTGCCCCTCGGCCCTGTTGGATCAAGGGAATGTAGGATTCCAGCGCTTGTTGAGTTACCGGATCGGTCAGGTCAATGACGCGCTTTTGCTCGGCTGACATATAGGCTGCCATTACCAGGCGGGTGATCTCTAGCCCATAACTCCACGGCAGCATGGCGTCTCGCCCGGATAGGAAGGCATGGGCCATCTCCTCCTCTTCGTCGGTGTACCCGTACAGGTCAGCTTCGTTGTGCTGGACGGCCAGCAGCCCGCGTGAGGCGGTGGATTTTTCCAGGGCCAGCTCGGCGTCGGCTGTGGCCTCGGCTGCTGCATCGCCGATGAATATTTGCAGAGAGGAGATCAGCGTATTCACCTCAAAGGCGTAGCCTGGCCCCATGCCGTCCATCAGCAACCGCAGGCCCTGTTTTTCAAACATCCATGAGTTGGTGAACTGCGCCTTGACCAGTTGGCCGGTTTCAGGATTGCGATAGGTAACCATACCGGTCGCGAAATCCTCCGCCGGCGTGCGGGCATAGTCGACGTCGCGCTCCTGGCGCAGTTTCTCGCGCCACTGCGGCTGGCCCCACTTCAACAGCGCCACATCCGCCAGGACAGAGACCGGTTGCAGGAACGTCAGCGGTTTACCCATGGGCGTCAGGGTATACCAGCCGACCGCGATCGAGTGGCAGCCCATGTCGCTCAATACTCCGCCTCCCTGGCGGGTGGGGTCCCAGAACCAGCCCTCGTGTGGGCCGCCGTGCTCTTCGGAGGAACGGGTCAGCATCAGCGGGCCCATCGTTTTTTGCTGCGGGGCAAGCTGTCTCAATTGGGCCTGGATGGGTTTCATGAAGATCTGGTTTTCAAAGTAGGCCGTCTTCAGCCCGACCTGGTCGACCAGATCCACCAGGCGCCGGGCCTCGGCCACGTTGCGCCCGAGTGGCTTTTCGCACACCACGCCCTTCAGGTTTGCACCCTTCTTCACCGCGTCGACGATCTGCTCGACCATATCCACCCGCGCATAATTCGGCGCGAAGATGGCGACTGCATCCACATGGTTTGCCATCTCTGCGATAGACGCATAAACCTGCCCCTTGCCGATGCCCAAACCTCTTACTGTTGCCCCGAGCCCTTCAGCTCCTTTGAGTGCGTATACCCCGTCAATCTCGATATTGCGCACCTGCTGAATGGCCCGCGCGTGAAAATGAGCCACAAACCCGGCCCCAATAATGCCTAATTTCAGGGTTGCCATTGTTTCTCCTTCAAAGTGATGGTATTTTTAATTCGAGTTTAGACAAACGTCAGTAACCTGACTTTTGGGTCAGGCTGAAACA
>CAZBDC010000023.1:0-17178 GCA_964490575.1 uncultured Anaerolineaceae bacterium
TACATGCACAGTGGGAACTTGACACCAATGTGATCACGCAGCCAGGGTAAGGCCTGCGCCATCGAGCGCCCGATACATGTAGGGCTAAGCAGTACACAGTGAGTTAATATCCGCACTCTGGAGATCTTCACCTACGGCATCAGCGGCCAGCGCAGATAGGCCACCAAAGCCAGCATGACCAGGAGAAGCAGGCTCAAACCGGCTTCTTCTTTCTCCTGCCGCAGGATGTTAAACCCGGCAGCCAGCAGCATGAGCGCAGCCAGCGCCACAGCCGCTACAGGAGTAAGCCAGGGATAGATCTTCGTCGCTGCGGGCAAGATCAATCCCAACGCCCCGCAGATTTCAGCAGCTCCGATGAGCTGAGCCATGACGCGCGGCACTGCCCTGACCCAGGGAAACAGGCCCCGGGCCTTTTCGTAAAGAAACGCACGGATCAAGCCCATGGTAAAAAAAGCTGTGGCTAACACGACCGAAAATACCCACTCTAACCCGTGCATTGGATGAATTCCTTTCCGCTTAGAAGTACGTGCATACTCAGAGACCAGCATAGTATACATCACCTTGAACCTGGCCTGGGCCGCGCCGCAAGCCGATCCAAACGAAACGCGAGCAGCTTTCCCTATACGGGACAGCCAATATTCTTGAGCTGAGCCGGGCATGGCGAATTCGATGGTGTTATGATATGATGCGGGAAAGCCTACCTGGGAAAGATGTCAGCAGTGTCCCTGCACCTCAATCTGCTCGGCGCGTTTCACCTTAAAAAGGACGACCAGCTTGTGGCCGGCTTCGACCATCCGCGTCTCCAACACCTGCTGGCTTACCTCGCCTTGCATCGCACTGCTCCGATCTCGCGGCGGCAGCTTGCGTACCTTTTCTGGCCTGACTCCCCGGATCCGCAAGCGCTCAAAAACTTGCGCACGCTGCTAACCCGGCTCCGCCACGCACTACCAGACGCGGACCATTTCATCCAGGTTACAACCCAGGCCATTGAATGGCGTCTGAATGCACCGATCACGCTGGATGTAAACGAATTCGAGATAATCTTAGCGCAGAAAGCCGCGGCCCAAGAAGCTGGGGATGAGGCCGGAGAGATCAAGGCACTCGAATCCGCAGTCGAGTTATATGCTGGTGAACTGCTTCCAGATTGTTATGACGATTGGATCTTACCCAAGCGCGAGCAGTTTCATCAAGCCTGCCGTGAAGCGCTTGAGCGGCTGATTTTGCTCCTGGAACAGCATCGCGAGTACGGCAGGGCCCTCCCTTATGCCCGGCGCCTGTTGAACCATGACCCCCTACACGAGGCAGCCTATCACCATTTAATCCGATTGCACCTCGCGTTAGGAAATCGGATGGAAGCGCTGCGGGTCTGCCATGACTGCGACACCATGCTGGAACAGGAATTTGGGGACATTTCAAAACGGGCCACCCAGAACCAATACGCGCGCCTGCTTGAGGTCGAAAGCCCGCCAATACTGGCAGCCAGGGAGCCGCCGCTGGGGACAGGTCCCGCGGTTCCGCCTCTGGTAGGAAGAAGGGCTGAATGGACCCGCCTGATGACCGCCTGGCGCACTGCCGCAGTAGGTCACCCCCAGATCATTTTGCTTAGCGGTGATGCAGGAATTGGCAAGACCCGTTTAGCCGAAGAATTGTGTGCCTGGGTGGCCCGGCAAGGGGAAACAGTAGCGATGGCCCATTGTTATCCGGCAGGCAGCAGAGCTGTGGCCTATGCACCGGTGATCGAATGGCTGCGTAGCAGGGCGCTCCAATCTCGAGTCGCCGCATTGCATGATATCTGGCGGGTCGAGATCGCCCGCATCCTCCCCTCGCTTCTGTCCGATCGCCCAACCCTCAAGTCCTCGGGTCCCTTGACCGAATCCTGGCAGCGCACACGCCTGTTCGAAGCCCTCGCGCGCGCAGTGCTCAGCCCAGACCACGATACGCCTTTGCTGCTCTTCTTAGATGATCTGCAGTGGTGCGACCAGGAAACACTGGACTGGTTAAGTTACCTGCTCCGGTTCAACGCCAGAACACCACTATTAATTCTCGCTGCTGTTCGTAAATACGAAATCGATCGCATTCACCCGCTCATGGCATTCTGGTTCGCCCTGACCCGTTCTGGCCTGCTGAGTGAAATTCACCTGGCGCCGCTCGACAGATTGGAAACTGGAATGTTGGCCGCAATTATTGGTGGTCGGGTGATAGACACCCGTGAAGCGAACCAGATCTACACCAATACTGAGGGAAACCCATTGTTCGTGGTGGAAATGGTAAGAGCGGGGATGACAACCAGAGGAATGGAAAAACACGAAAGCCAGGAAACACCCGAACCAGGGTACCTGAAAGAACCCCTTCTTTCGTCCACCCCCGCCGCGTTACCCCCAAAAGTCAGGGCAGTGATCCAATGGCGACTTGCGCAGCTTACGCCAAATGCACGGGCGCTGGTCCAGACCGCGGCAGTCATTGGACGTGAGTTCAACCTTGACGTTCTGGGCCGGGTAAGCAGCCTGGACGAGCGAGCAGTGGTAGAAGGGTTGGATGAATTGTGGCAGCGCCATGTTGTACGCGCGCAAAGCGGCGCGACCTTTGACTTCACCCACAACGGGATCCGCGCTGTGGCTTACGATGAAACCAGTCCAATCCTCAGGCGCGCCCTCCATCTGCGCGTGGCCCTGGCCCTCGAAGAACTCTACCCTGATGATTTAGAGGCCTTGAGCATCCAGATTGCCGGCCATTACGAGCAAGCCGGGCAGATGCAGCCGGCCAGCAAATTCTATCGCCAGGCCGCATCCATAGCGGCAAGTATCTACGCCAATATATCGGCAGCACAGATCTACCAACATTTGCTGGAGGGCGAGTTCGCCGCCAGCCTGTGTGCGCCTGAGCGATGCCTCGTAAAACTGGCCCTGGCCGAGGTCTGGCGCGCCACCGGGCAGTGGGCCCAGGCAGAAGCCATCAGCCGGGAAGCCCTGGCAGAGGCCGAAGCTCTGGGGGATCTTCAAATGGTGGCCCGGTCGAAGAGCGCGCTGGGCGATGTTCTCCATTTATTAGGTTACTACGAGGCAGCCCTGCGATGGTTAGCTGAAGCCGAACAAGGTTTCCGGGTTGCCGGCGAATGGCATGGTGTGGCTGGCGCGCTGTGGACCACGGGCGAAATCCACTGGCTCCGCGGCGACCACCCTAAGGCGCTCGCAGTGCTGGAACGGCAGCTTGAAATTGCCACTGATATTAATGACCCAAGCGCCCTCTGTAAAGCATTGGAAGCGATCGGTATGGTTCACTGGAGCCAGGGAGATTGGAACAGGGCCGCAGACAATTGCCTCAAGGCCAACCAGATCGCTGAACCATTGGAATACAAACCAATCCTGATCCGCACGTCAATCACGCTAGGGAACATCCGCTCCAGCGAGCGCCAATACAGAGAGGCCGTTTCGTGGTTCCAGCGCGCCGGCACTATGGCCCGGGAGATCGACGACCGCCGGGCGCTTTCCTGGGCCACGTCCAACATCGCCATGATCCTGGCCAGGCGCGGCGACTACGAACGCGCCAGCGCGGGATTCAGGCTCAGCCTGCGGATTGCCTGGGAGATTGGCGATCGTCTGGTCGCCTGTCTGAACGTCGCCCGCCTGGCTACAGTCTTTGAACAGCAGAGCAAGACAAACGAAGCCGAGTGGCTCTACCGTCAGGCCATCGATCTCGGCCTGCGCCTGTACATTCCCGGCTATCTATCCGGCATGTTTTTAAGCCTGGCCCGGCTCTTGCTGGCTCAGGGAGAGGTTGAAGAAGCGAACAGCGTTTACCGGGAAGCTTTGGGCCAAATCTCGGGGGTAGCGGGTACACACCTGGTCGGCGAAAATATCCGCTTTGAGGCGCAGGTGCTTGGCATTCGCCTGCAGCTTGTGTTGGGAGAGGTCACAACAGCACAGGCGGAAGCAGAACTGCGCGCATTATTGCGAAATCTGGACGCACCAACCCAACAAGCAGCGCTGCACTATGAGTTGTGGCGGCTGGCGCCCGCGAATGAATCTGACCGGAAAGCCGCAGCAGCCTTCTATCTTACCGAGTATACAGAAGCAGGTGAGGCCGAGTCCGGCCGGCGCTATTTTGAATTGGCGGGCAAGGTGCTGCCAGACCCGCCGCCGCTGCCTGAAATTTCGGGTCTGATTCCTGAGCATCCAGAGGACATAGGGTTAGCATCGATTCTGGCCGAGCTAAAGAGCTCATTCAAGTAAATTCAACCCCCGAATGTTCTTTCCAGAAGCGCCTGTGAAGCGCTCTCTCTTGTATATTCAACTTAGCCATTGAACATTCTGGTTCAACGGCAGAATCTGTTCTAATTTAAGGAGTCTCCTATGCCCGTAATCACGCTCTCGCGACAATTGGAAAGTGGTGGCGATGAAGTAGCACATCTATTGTGTGACAGGCTTGGGTACCAATATTTCGATAAAAAAGCCATGGTGCAGGTTGGTCAGGAGATAGGATTGGCGGAAGCCGTGATCCAGAACGCGATCGACTTTCAGCCGGTTGCGAAAGGCCTGTTGGAACGCTGGTTTGGAAGCGCCCAGCGGATCACCGGCGGGGATCCCTCCAGCTGGACTTTCACAGCTCGGCTCGATGCCCTTCAGGACCTTACCATCGCAAACCTCATGGAAATTATCCTCGCTGGTTACAATAAAGGCAACGTGGTGATCGTGGGCCGCGGTGGGATGGCAGCCCTGAAGGATAAAACCGATGTCCTGCATGTGCGCATCCAGGCGCCGCTTGAGCTTAGGGTGAAGCGCTTGCAGGCGCACGAAGGGCTGACACTTGAGGAAGCTCAGCAAAGAATCCGTGAACGCGATTTGAGCGATGTGGATTGGATCAAGCGCTACTTTGGTCTCGACTCCCATGATCCTTCGCTGTTTGACCTGATCATCAATACAGCCAAGTTCAGCCCGGCAGATGCCGCTGATCTTATCGTCAAAGCGATGGATAAATTGCCCAAAACGCCCAGGTAGGTTGCTCCAACCCAAACAGCGGAGTATAGAATCCTGACGTCTCGGAATGCATTCCAGGGCCCTGCGGTTTTTCGCGAAGCCATGGAATGCTTTTTCTTGGAAGGTACTTTCTTGCCCGGAGAAATTGGGATTAATTTGTTAATTTCTAAGGTGAACTTATTGACATATTCACAAATTTCTTATATAATTAGGTCACTGAACTAATTAACCATATTCCCTTAATGTTACACATACTTGGCGAATAAATGTAAGCAAGCGCTTTGCCAGCGATTGGTAGGCAAATCCTGGCAGCAAATCCGCTTGTCACTTTGCATCGCTTAGATCGTTTATAGAGGAGGTGAGGTTATCAAACCCGGCCAAAAATTCACCTTTTTACCCCATCCAGAACGTACCATTGAACAAATCAGCATCAATTTCGACGAAAAAGCCTCCTGATCAAATCGTCACATCCATATGAGCCCACACACAATCTTGCAAGCGATTAACCCGGCCAAGTTCTCATACAGATCAATGCATCATGAATAAGAAGCCGTATTCTCAACAAAAAGAAGCTCGCCAGCAGAACACGTCCCTTCTGCTGAGGGACCTCTGGCAACATGGCCCCCTTTCTAAAGCAATGCTTGCCCAACGCAACGGCTTGACCAAAGCAACCGTCTCATCGATCTGCGCCGATATCAATGCTCAGGGACTGATCTGCGACGCTGGCCAGGACCGGTCCGGTCCTGGCAGACCCGGGGAACTCCTCGAACTGAACCCATCCGCACGCTGCTCGATCGGCGTTGAAATCAGTACAAATTACGTGGCAGCGGTGCTGACCAACTTCTGTGGAAAACCACTCTGGCAGCGTTCAGCAGCGCTAGAGATTGGCAGTGATCAAGAAGTTACTCTTTCTCTGGTAAAAAGTTTGATCGATGAGGCTATCGGACAGGCGCATATATTCGGCATTCCCCTGCTCGGAATAGGAATCGGTGTGCCTGGGGTCGTAAATAATCACGTCAACGCGCCAACACTGGGTTGGAAGGAGGTGCCCCTCAAAGATATTTTTCAGGAACAATTCGGTTTACCCGTCCTGGTCGATAATAAAGCGCGGACCGCCGCAATGGCTGAAGCCCTATATGGAAATGCACGGGATGCCAGCAATTTCATTTATATAAGTATCGGCACAGATGTTCAATCCAGCATTGAAGCGGCCGTGGTAACGGATGGTTTCCTGTACCGGGGCGCCCGCGGAAGAGGGGTGGACGCCGGCCACATGATCCTTGATCCCAGGGGTCCCCTTTGCAAATGCGGCCAGCGTGGCTGCTGGCAAGCCATGACAGATGTGGGGCGCGAGGTTGAACTGGTTCGCCAGCGGCTGGAAGCTGGTGAGGCGAGCGTTCTGCAGGCCTATGCTGCCAATGGCTATGCGGCGCTTGAGCACAGGGTAATCCACCAGGCGGCTGTGGAGCGCGATGAACTGGCCATGCAAGTTGTCAGCTCATTAGTGCTGAATCATGCGCAAGGTATCACCAACCTCATTGCGCTTTTCGATCCCCAGCTGGTAATCATTGGCTGGGAAACAATGGTATTTCCACCGGCATATACGACCCGAATGCACACGATGGACAACATGCCTGAATTAGGCGTGGTCAGGTTCGTTCAGGGACAACTTTTGCGCCGCGGCATAACCCCTCCAAAAATCATTCATGCGGCACTCGATCCGGAAGTCGCCATGCTAGGCGCGGCAGCCTTGTTGGTGGACGAATTTTTACGGATGCCGGTCGTGGAGATATAAGTTCCAGAAATCCGAATAGTTCTCAGCGGGCGGCACGGCCTGCTCAACCAATATTTTTACGATGCTAGGAGAATGTCGTATGGCCACAGCAACAACATCCATTGGAAATCAAGAAGTACCCGGGGGGTCCGTTCTCACCCCGGAGTACAAGAAAACCCGTCCAGGAGCCATGTTTGCGTTCGCATTCGGGACAATGAGCGACAGCATGGAAGGCGGTCTCATTAACACCCTGTTCCCGGTCATCGCAGCGGCGTTAAAACTGGACATCGGCGCTCTGGGCGTGCTTTCCAGCATCAGCAAATGGGCCCGGATGATCTTTGGAACTGCCTGGGCGGTAATCGGCGATAAGTGGGGTCGCAAGAATGTGCTTGTGCTCATGACCGGCATCTGGGGCCTGTGGACTGCCGCTGCAGGCCTGGCGCAGAACTATACCCAGCTGCTGATCCTTTACACCATCGGCGTCATCGGTACGGTAGCCGCCGAACCGATCCAGAACGGTCTCATGGTAGACATGTTCGATGAGGATGAACGCGGGAAGGCCTACGGCACTCTCCGCACCATCGGTGTAGGAGCCAGCATCATCCTGACGCCCCTCATCGGGCAGCTCGCCAAATGGCCCACGCCAGAGAATGGCTGGCGCATCGGCATGTACATCATGGGCGGCCTCAGCCTGCTCAGCGGTATTATGCTGATGATCTTTCTCAAAGAACCACCCCGCCGCATCGTCGTTGGCGATCCCGATGCCGGTAAGTTCAAAATGTCGGATATCAAGCAAATTGTTCAGATCCCGTCATTCTGGCTCATGGCGATCATGCTGCTCTTCGTCACCTCGATGGTATTCTTCGCCTTCATGGTGACCTACTTCGTGAACGTTCGTGGGTGGGAAACCTCCGCAGCCGCTATTCTCTACACGGTCTTTATGGCTGGCTTTGCAGTTGGCGGTTTGACAGGCGGCGCCATCGGTGACTTCTTCCAGAGGAAGTTTGGGGATAAGGGACGCATCATGTTCATGCAGATCTACCTGGCGTCCTGGGCGGTTCTAACTTACCTGTACACCCAGATTGACTGGGGCACGGGCATCGTGGTCTACATAGTTGCTTTCGTGGTTGGCCTGGTTGGCTCGTGGGGTTTCTCGGGCTCGGTGCTACCAATGGTCGGCCAGATCGTTGAGCCACAATATGCAGCCACTACCTTCGCCCTGCTCTTCTCCTTCATCCAGGGCGCTATCACAGCCATCTACCTGCTGCTGATCAAGCCACTGGTGGCGGCGCTGGGAAGTCTTGACCGGGTCTTCGTTTTCATGGTCTGCCTGCCGTATGCGGTGAACGCAGTCTTCTGGACGTTGTTCTACTTCACCTATCCCAGGGATGTGGCCAGGCGCAAAGCGAAGATGGCCGCAGTCCAGGAAAGCTAATGATTGATGGGGTGGGAGGTGCGCCGCGCTGTGCATCTCCCACCAATTTTTATAAAACATATAAATTCTCCGCCGTGGCGATCACAGGCCCCAAACAGCCCATACTGGTCATGTGGAAATATTTACGGCAGATTTATTCTGACTGCCTGCTTCGGGAACTGTAAATCGAGATAATTTTTGGAGATTACCATGCTCTATCCAATCCAAAACAGTGTTCGCAATAAGCTCGATCTCTCCGGCATCTGGGATTTTAAGACCGACCCCGATGGGGTTGGCGAATCCGGCGGCTGGGCCAATGGCCTGAGCGACTCGCGCCCGATGGCCATCCCGGGAAGCTGGAACGAGCAGTACGATGACCTCTTTGGCTATCTTGACCTGGCCTGGTACGCCAGGAAGGTCTTCGTGCCATCTTGCTGGAAAGGCCAACGCGTGTTCATCCGCGTGGGCTCAGCCGTTTACGCCGGAACCGTTTACCTGAATGGCGTCCAAATTGGCTCGCATGAAGGCGGTCACCTGCCATTCGCCTTCGAGATCACCGATAAAATCAAGTGGGGCGAGGAGAATAGCATCGCCATCAGCGTAGAGAATACGCTCAAGCCTACCCGCGTGCCTTCCGGCAATATGCCGGGATCAGAAATGAGCCTGTTTGCCAGCACCCCAAAGACCACCTATGACTTTTATCCCTTCTCTGGCATTCACCGGCCGGTAGTACTGTACTCCGTCCCGCAGACCTACATCGAGGATGTGACCGTGGTCACAGGGATCAGCCACTCAGACGGAACAGTGAAAGTGACGGTTCAATTAAATGTGGCGGTTTCAGGTCACGGCACAGTGGAGCTCAAGGGCGAAGATGCGGCGATCACAGCCAACCTGGCTTTCACAGATGGCAAGGCCGAGGCTACACTGACCGTCCCTGATGCGCGCCTGTGGTCAGATAAAGATCCATATTTATATGAACTGACGATTGCCGCCTGGGACGATCAATACAGCCTCAAGGTGGGCATCCGCACCATTTCCGTGGAAGGAGGGAAAATCCTGCTGAACGGCCAACCAGTGAAACTGAATGGTTTTGGCCGCCACGAGGATTTCATCGCCAGCGGCAAGGGCCTGAACCTCCCATTAATTGTGAAGGATTATCAGCTCATGCGCTGGACCGGGGCGAACAGCTACCGCACCTCCCATTACCCATACAGCGAAGAAGAAATGCAGATGGCCGACCGCGAGGGATTCCTGATTATCGATGAAATCCCGGCTGTCAGCCTGCAAATGGCCGATGAGGCCAACAATCCAGAGCGCTTACGGATGTGCTTGCAGCAGATCGAGGAAATGATTGCGCGCGACAAGAACCATCCTGCTGTGGTAATGTGGTGCGTGGCCAATGAACCAATGCCCAAAGGTTTTGGCGTTGGCGCCATCGGCGAAAGCAACCTCGCCATGGAAGAAATGAATTCACCGGGCAAGGTGTTCCTCGATACAGAGATCGCCCGCGCGCGTGAGTTGGATCCAACGCGCCCGGTGACCATCGTGACGGTCATGGGCGGGCCGCAGAACTGGATGGAGAAGTGCGATGTCATCTGCCTGAACCGCTATTGGGGCTGGTACACTCTTGGTGGACAGCTCGACATTGCCCGGAAAATGCTTGAAAAGGAGCTTGACCAGGTTTGGGACCGGTTCCACAAGCCGATCATCATGACCGAATTCGGCGCCGATACCATTGCCGGCTACCATGGCAAGCCCGATGTGATGTGGACCGAGGACTACCAGGTCGATTACATCCGGTTCCACCTGGAAGTCGCGGCGGCGCGGGAGTTTGTCGCCGGAATGCAGGTCTGGAACTTTGCAGACTTTGCCGCAGTGCAAAGCATCATGCGCGTGGGTGGTTTAAACCATAAGGGCATCTTCACCCGCATCCGCACGCCCAAGATGGCAGCCCATGTACTACGCGAGTTTTGGGCAAGATAAATACAGGCACAAGCAGTTCAGACGGCAGTAAGGAGGTTGATGATGAGCACAATCTCGCCTTCGGCTCAGGTGCTGTGCGATTATGAACCGCAGCAGTCTTTTTTCGTGGGGATTGACTCCGATGGTTGTGCATTCGACGCAATGGAGCTGAAACAAAAAGAATGCTTCACGCCCAGTACAATCCGAATCTGGGGTCTGCAGCCCATCTCCAAATACGCCCGCGAGACGGCCGAATGGGTGAATCTTTACTCCAAATGGCGCGGAGCAAACCGCTGGCCCGCCCTGGTGAAAGTGTTTGAGCTGCTCGCCGAGCGCCCCGAAGTGAAAGCGCGCGGGGTGAAGGTGCCGGAGGGCAATAAACTCAAGGAGTTCATCGCTTCAGGATATTCGCCAAGCGAAGCAGGGTTGAAAGCCTTCATTGCCGCCGGGCACGGGGATGAGGAACTGTGGCGCGGTTTGGAATGGACGCGGGCCATCGATAACCTGGTGGCGATCACAGTACGCGACGTGCCCCCCTTCCCCCTGGTGCGCGAGAGCCTGCAGAAGCTGCATGGCAAAGCCGACCTGATGGTCATCTCAACCACTGCTTCAGATGCGCTGCGGCGCGAATGGAATGAACACGGCCTGGCTCAATACATGGCTGTGATGGCCGGGCAGGACATGGGCACGAAGAAGCAGCACCTTCAGTTCGCGGCCAAGGGCAAGTACCCGGACGAGCGAATCCTGATGATCGGCGATGCAATCGGTGATTGCGAGGCGGCTCATGCCGTTAATGCGCTGTTTTACCCCATCAACCCAGGCGCTGAGGAACTTTCCTGGCAGCGTTTCTACGACGAGGCCTCCGATAGATTCCTAAACGGTACATACGCCGGCGCTTATGAAGCCGGGTTGATCGCAGAGTTTGAACAGCTTCTGCCGGAGACTCCCCCGTGGAAGAAACTCGACAAATAGGAGGATACAATGGTCGATTTGAAGGCAAAACCATATTTCCTGGATGAAGAGGGAATTAATTGGGTCGAAGAGACAATCGCATCGATGACCCTAGAGGAGAAAATTGGCCAGCTCTTCGTAAACATGGGAGCGAGCCGCACCGAAGAGTACCTTACCCAGGTGTTGAACGACTACAAGTTTGGAGCCGTCCGCTATAACCCCGCCAGGGCTGCGGAGGTCCTCGAACAGAACCGCATCTTGCAAGAAAACTCGAAGATTCCCCTGCTGATCGCGTCCAACGCAGAGTCCGGCGGAAACGGAGCCTGTACCGATGGCACCTACGTTGGATATCCAATTAAACTCGGCGCCACGAATGATCCCAGGTGGGCCTACGAGATGGGCCGGATCTCCGGTGTAGAGTCCTCGGCGATTGGCTGCAACTGGGCTTTTGCGCCAGTGGTTGACCTGCTGATCAACTGGCGCAACCCGATTATCTCCAACCGTGCTTTTGGCGCCGACCCAGATCTGGTGCTAGAATGCGGCAAGGCCTACCTGAAGGGCATGGCCGAGTCCGGGGTTGCCTGCGCGATGAAGCACTTCCCTGGTGATGGCGTGGACGAGCGCGATCATCACCTGTCATCGTCGGTGAACTCGATGACCGTTGAGGAATGGGATGCCACCTTTGGCAAGGTCTACGCAGGCATGATCGAAGCTGGGGTCCAGTCAATCATGATTGGCCATATTATGATGCCGGCCTACCAGCGGTACTTCTCACCGGGCATCAAGAATAGTGAGCTTCTCCCGGCATCCCTGTGCAAAGAACTGACCACCGATCTATTGAAAGGCAAGCTTGGTTTCAACGGGCTGGTAGTAACGGATGCATCCCATATGGTAGGGATGACCTCCGCCATGCCGCGCCGCCTCATTCTGCCGACCGCCATCGCCGCTGGCTGCGACCTGTTCCTGTTCTTTAACGATCCCGAAGAGGATTTGAACTGGATGACAGAGGGCTACAAGAATGGCATCATCTCGGAAGAACGGCTGCACGATGCGCTTCGCGCCATATTAGGGATGAAGGCTGCTCTCGGCCTCCATAAAAAACCCAAGAAGGACATTGTAGCGCCCGCCGCGGAAGCGCTGGCCAAAGTCGGACTGCCAGAAAACAGAGCCATTTCCGCACAGGTCACTGACCAGGCGATCACCCTCGCCAAGAACGTCCAGGGAGATATCTTACCGGTCACTCCAGAGCGTTACCGGCGAATCTTGATTATTCCGGTCAAAGGCCCGCCAAACCCGGCTGCCTCGATCTTTGGCGGCGGTGGCACCCCACCCTGGGAACTATTTGCCCAGGAACTGCGCAAACGCGGTCACGAGGTTGAGGTCTTCGAATCAGTTATCGATAGGCTGATGAAGCTGAATGAAGAAGAGCGCGCCAAAGGTATCAGAGATATGTACGCCGGTAAAGCTCCAATTTCTGGCCTCACCAGCAAGTACGACCTGATCATCAACGTCGCCCAGGTTGTCGGCGGGATGCAGCCAGTAGAACGAGTCAGCTGGCCGGCTTCGAAGGGTACACCCGACCTGCCATGGTATGTACATGAGATCCCGGCGATCCTGATCTCGTTCTCGACACCGTTTCTGCTCGCCGATGCCCCGGCCATAAAATGCCTGATCAACGCTTACGATGCTCGCCCGGAAACAATCCAGACGACTGCCGATAAGCTTGCCAGGGGCGAAGAGGCATTCAAGGGTGTCAGTCCGGTAGATGTTTTCTGTGGTTTCCCGGATACCAGAATCTGAGATAGGATCAGGCAGCGACCCGGTTCAGCATGGATCAGTAGATTTTCATCTGTCAGGCGCCGAACCGGCAGATATTGCCAGGCCACTTCTACTTGGAAACGATCGCTTCATCTAACCCGTGAAACGATCGTTCCATTTATTTACTGCGGCTTTATTGTAAATTATTCTTAGATCATGTACCATCCATACATAACAAAACGACCCGCGCAACGGTCCCCTGGAGATACTCAACTGCCGATGATAAATTACCGCTCTCTCCTGATTCTTAGCGCCATCGTTCTTCTCTGCGCTTGCACCCCTGCTGGCACACAGCAAGTCGTCATTTATACTTCCGTGGATCAAATATTTTCTGAGCCAGTTTTGGAAGAATTCACCCGCCAGACCGGTATCCAGGTCCTGGCTGTTTATGACGTCGAAGCGACAAAAACTACCGGGCTGGTCAACCGGCTGATTGCCGAGGTCTCAAACCCTCAGGCAGACCTATTTTGGAGCAGTGAATTTGCCCAGATGCTACTGCTCAAAGAAAAAGGTGTCTTAACGCCTGCCAACCCGGCCCAGGCCTCCGCCATTCCGCCCGCATATCAGGACCCACAAAATCAATGGTTTGGTTTCGCTGGGCGAGCGCGGGTAATTCTGGTCAATACCCGGTTCGTTTCCGACGATCAATATCCAAAAACATATGCAGATTTGTTGGATCCGCGCTTCCCCGCTGAAAAGATCGGGATCGCCAATCCACTCTTTGGCACGACAAGCAATGAAGCCGCTGCCCTGTACGCCTGGCTGGGTCCTGTTCCAGCAAGGGATTTTTATACTCGCCTGCGTTCACGCGGGGTGCAGGTGCTGGACGGCAACTCTGTGGTTCGGGACCAGGTGGCATCCGGGCAGATCTGGTATGGGCTGACTGACACAGACGATGCCTGCGGAGCAGTTGCCAATGGCGCACCTGTGCGGTTGATTTTCCCTGAGCAAGGCGATTCTCAGCCCGGAACGCTGATTATCCCCAATACAATTGGGGTGATCAAGGGCGGGCCCAATCCTGGGGCTGCAGCTCGCCTACTCGATTTCCTACTAACACCAGCCGTCGAGCAAATGCTGGCTGATGCCGGCTTCACTCATATCCCCATCCTCGCGAAAACGCCCACCAATGACTGCCTGGGCCAGCAGGAAATCCGCGGCATGGACAATGGACTGGGTGAGATTTACCGCTGGTTGGAACCGGCCCAATCGGACCTTAAAGAAATTTTTCTTCAGTAAGACATGACCCTTTCCCCGAGCAAAATTCCTTCTCTCCCGCGCCACAGCTTATCTTCCCGCCAATATCGATGGATACCTGGAGGGATTTTACTGGCAGTGGTATTTCTCGCCCCGCTCGTTGGATTGATCTGGCAGGCTGCTGTATTTCTTGATTATGATGGACAGGCAACCTGGGCCTTATTGAATGAGCGAACGGCGCGGCTGTGGGTACAGTCCGTCGCATATGGCGCGGCGGTCGCCCTGGGAGGGGTCATACTGGCAATGCTCGCTGCGTCAGCCCTCTGGCAAATCCCCGGGCGTGCCCAGCAGCGTCTGCGCTGGTTCTTCCTGGCGCTTGCCCCGCTTCCATCTGGCCTGCACGCACTGGCCTGGATCTCAGCAGCCGGCTGGCTTGGGGCGCTGGCCAACGCTGCCGGGATCCAGCAGCTTTCTTACCGCGGTTGGGGTTGGTTGATTTGGGTACAAATCATGGCGTTGTCGCCGCTGGCAGTCGGCCTGGCCTTGCTTGGGCTGCAGCGCATGCCGGGAGAGTTATGGGACGCTGCCCGGCTTGTTTCATCCCCTTGGAAAGCATTTTGGCGAATCGTCATCCCACAAAGCGCCCCATATCTTCTGGCAGCGGGCGGTTTGTTGTTCTTGCTCAGCCTGACCGACTTCTACCTGCCTGCCACCTTCCAGGTGAATGTGTACGCCTTCGAAATTTTCACCGAATTCAGCGCGTCACATGATCCGGGGCGCGCCTTTTTGATATCACTGCCACTGTGTGCAGTCACCTTGCCGGTTGCTCTGGTTACTGGAAGCCAGCTCCAGAGAATCCTGGCGGCTTCCACGCCTCGCCAAAATGCGCAGCCGCACTTTCTGTGGCCAGCCGGGTGGGAGCTGCTGCAAAAATCCGCCCTGTTCATCCTGGTGCTGCAGGTTGGCGTTCCGGTAATCGTATTGATTCTGACCGCCGGCCCCCCACTCGCCTTTCTGCAGAGCGTAGTTGCTGCCGGGCGTGAATTGGTTATCACCTCTCAGATCAGCCTGCTCACAGCATTAGCCGGGCTGCCGCTGGCCCTGCTGGCAACAAATTTCCTGGAAACGAAGGGTCCGATGGCATCCATCAGCTGGGTCACACTGGCTGTGCTCATGGCGCTGCCCGCATCGCTGGTTGGGATTGGCCTGATTGTCATTTGGAACCATCCCGGCTGGCCGGTATATGGCAGCCTATTGATGCCTTTGCTGGCGCTCCTGGTACGTTGGACACCGTATGCGGTTATTGTGCTGGCGGCCCAAAAGAGGCGCATCGATCCAGGCCTGCTGGAAGCCGAGCAGGTTTTTCACACCGGCTGGCTGAAGAGCTGGCTGTACGTGCGTCTTCCACTCTTATCGCCAGGACTGCTAGCCTCTGCTTTTCTGATTATCGCCCTCAGCATGGGTGAATTGGGCGCCACGCTGCTGGTTCTTCCTCCCGGAATGGAGACACTTGCCATCCGGCTCTATAATTATCTGCATTACGGCGCCGCCCAAACGGTCTCCGCCCTTTCTTTGCTAACCGCCCTGGCAGGCGTGGCGCTCGGAATGGCAATGGTCTGGTGTTTTGAAATCCTATCCCCTGCTCGGAGGCCCAGGCCATGATCCAGGTACAGAATGTTTCCAAATCCTTCGGACCAGTGCCGGCGGTCATCGATGTTACCCTGGAGATCGGTGAGCGTGAGATCGTCACCCTCCGCGGGGCTTCAGGTTGTGGAAAGACCACCTTATTGCGCCTTATCGCCGGGCTGGAAGAGCCGGAAGCGGGTGAAATCCACTTCAATGGATGCCTGGCCAGCACGCCGCACAGGTCGCTGCTGGCGCCCCACGAGCGCAGCCTGGGAATGGTCTTTCAAAGCGCAGACCTGTGGCCTCACCTGACTGTATCCCAAAATATCCTTTATGGGGTAAAGAACGGGTCAAAAGAAGATCATCGCTCGCTCGTACGCCTGCTCCTGGAGCAGCTGGGAATCGCAGGGCTTGAAGGCCGCTACCCAGGGGAGATATCCGGTGGACAGGCCAGGCGGGTGGCCCTGGCGCGTGCCCTGGCGCCTCAACCGCAATACCTGCTAATGGACGAACCGCTGGTAAATCTCCAGCCAGATCTAAGAGCCAACCTGCTGACCTTTACCCTGGATTGGGTCCAGGAACATGGTGCCTCTTTACTGTATGTTACCCACGATCCGGCCGAAGCGGAACGCATCCCGGGGCAGCGATACTTGATGCAGGATGGGCGCCTCCAGGAAACCGGAGCTTTGCCATGACCATGCGCAGAAATATAATCCAGTTCTTGCTTGGGTTCACCCTGATAGCCGCGGTTGGAGCAGCCATCTACCTGCTCCGTCCCCGCCCGCCGGTACCACCCGGCTGGCAGATCATCCGCCCGCCCGTCGACGTGATGGCCCTGGCGGACGCGGGCGATGTGATTTGGGCCGGCGGCCGTGATGGGCTGGCGCTGATCGACCGCGCTACCGGGACCGTGAAAGCCCCTCCTGAGGAATTGCGTTTTTCCTACGTCACATCCATAATATTAGAAAACGACTCTCAGGACGTTTGGGTTGGGCATTCAGCCGGAGTTAGCCACATGGGACCTCAAGGACTGGAGACATTTACGAACCGTGATGGCTTGCCTGATAATCAGGTGAAAGCGCTTCTTCGCACGCGCAACGGTGACCTTTGGGCCGGTACGGCGCACGGTTTAGGAGTGCTGCGCGCAGGAAAATGGGAAATCATTACCCGCGCAGACGGGCTGGCCAGCGAGGCCGTGACCGTGCTATTTGAGGACTCCAGTGACAGGCTGTGGGCCGGCGACTGCCTACCCAACGCAGGCGGGTTATCCATGCTGGAAGGCAGCACCTGGCAAATTTTTACCACCAGGGATGGCCTGGCCCATGACACCGTATGCGCCATTTTGGAAGAACCAAACGGTATCTTATGGTTCGGCACTGGCCTGGGTTCGCGAGGTGGGGCAACCCGGTACGATGGACAGTCCTGGTACACCCTCACACCGGCCGACGGCTTAGATGAGTTTCGCG
>CAZBDC010000023.1:17188-42382 GCA_964490575.1 uncultured Anaerolineaceae bacterium
TGTTTATCGATCGCCAGGGAGGCCGCTGGTTTGGCTCGGAAAGCGCAGGAATTGTCCTGCTGGATGGGGGTGGTGGGGCACCCAGGCTCTTTTCTCCACAAAATGGACTATCCGGTTGGGAAGTCATCACCATGCTACAGGACCGCCAGGGCGACCTGTGGCTTGGGACAGAAAATGGCCTGACACGCATCCGGCAGGGATTTTGGTAAAGGATTTTCAATCCAGGGAGGGGTTATGCAGCAACAGCCCTTAAGTTTAGCTCAGATGATGGAACGGGTTCGCCAGATCAACGCGGATACTGCGGCTGGTCGAATTTCACCTGCCGAACAGGCTGCCGAATTGGCAAAGCTTCGCGGGATAGATCCGCAGGGCCGTTGGTGGTGCTGCGCACCCCAGGGGGGCTTCTTGATGTACAACGGCAAACAATGGGTCCCGGCCCAACCCCCAAACCTTCCGACCCCGCCTGCATCCAAACAAAAGCCACCTGCGCCGAAACCAAAACAGGCGCGCGCAGCCCCGCAGCCGGGTCCAGTCAGGCCACCCTTCCCATCCGGGGCTGCCAATTCAAACGATCCGGTGATGAACCAGCCCATCGTCCAGCGCTGGCTGCGTTTTGCCGCGACGCCCTTCCTGGCATTTTTACCCGGGTTGGTGTGCGGCGGGCTATGGTTCCTGTATACCACGCTGCGGGTCGCGAATGAAGGCCTTGCCGGTGTAGATTTTGTGACTCCCATGGCGATTATTGGCCTGCCGATTCTGCTCACCGTTTTCCGGAAGCGGGTCGACCGACTGCTTCAACCGCTGCAGCCGTTCCGCGCGTCCTTTACCCCGGCCTTCCGTTGGGGCGCGGCGCTGGCGATACCCATCATCATCGGATTAATCTGCTCTGGCACAAGCGGTTACGGTTATGGCGCGTTAAACTGGATCGCCATCCTGAGCATCCTTGTGAGCTACCTGATGATTCACAATCCGGAGGTACAGAAATGACCCCACAACAACGCAAGTCTTCTCTCTTGCTGGCCCCATTCCTGTGGCTTCTGATGCTGTCTGCCATCTATCTGCTGACCCCGGAAACCGTTTATGCCCATGACTGCCTGACCGACCCGTTGAACGCCGCGGACTGCATGCGCACACCGGGATTCCGCACCATCATTACAGTTGGCATCGCTGTGGCCGGCACGTTAAGCGCCATCGCCACCGACCTGGCAAACCAGGCATCTCAGGCCGTCTCCCGGGGCGAGAAGCCACCTGAAGAAACCGTCTATGTGATGAACCTTTCAGAAGATAATTTCGAGCTCGAAGTTGGGAAGTCGCATACGGTGAATATAACCACCTGGAAAGTTACAGCCGCCGGCTATGATCCGGAGCCGGCGGCAAATATACGAATCTATCCACCGCCGGGGTTGGAAGACTGCCTGAAAATTACTATCCAGGGCTCACAAGGGACCTGGCAGGCAACCTATTCCTTAGTAAAACCTGCTAAGGTAGAATCCGCCACCAGTGAAGTCGCAGCCACTTTCCCCAAGGGAGCAAAGACCGGCCCGATCACGCTTAAGCTACCACCAGCGCCAGGTTTTGTGATCGAGCCAGTCGGCACAGATAAAATTGTGTATTCTATCACAGAGAAGATCTGGCGCGTTCCTCCGTTGAAATGTTACTTCAATACCCTTCTTGACCCCGGGCCCGCCAAGATGGGTTTTAAAATCGCATTCGGCAGCCCGCCCATCCAATGCGATCCGGAAATATTCGAGAATTACGAGGTTTCTTCGCCTGATGACGGGATCACCCATATCATTACGTTTTCGATCCAATCCAGCTTAGACCTGTCTCAACATTTCGGACCTGACCTGGGCGGTAAGAACGGCCGCATCGAGATATCCACCGAGGTTGTCGCGGACGATAAAGAGAAAACCAAATACACCGCCAAGACTCACCTCACGCTTACCCCAGAATACCGTTTTGTGGTGTACAGCTACGAACAAGATGCGCGAACGCCAGCGAAAAAGCACACTTACAACGCGATTGACCTGGCCGAAAACCAATTTGCGACTGATGGTGAAGACGAACTGCTCCTGGCCACTATGTTTGTTCGCACTGATCAAGAGATCGAGCCGGGTGATGAGTACCAGTATGCGCAGGATGTCGCCCAGATTCGCACCACACGCTGGGATTCTGCTTCAGATCGCACTGAACTGAAGGCTGAACTCGACGCAGAAAGCAGCGAGAACCCCGTGCAGGTATATAAAGTGGGTTCGAATGCGGCGGTTAAATATTCCCAGCAGCGGAAACAGGCTGCTCACCGCCTGGTATTTGATCTCGAGATGAAACCGGGTAAGCCCTCCAACCTGCGCCTCCAGTCGCCGCTGGGTGAATACAAGCTCCAACCGCAGTATCTCCTGCTGCGTATGTGGGTGGTTCCAGGCGCCTTCCGCGACACATCGGACGCACTGGCTTACCTGTCCCTCGAACCCTGCCGGAAACCACTGCCTAAGAAGAATCTCCAGTTAACAGTCGATAATGGAGCGGGCGTCACGCTCTCCCTGGAAAATTCCGATTCTGTTCAAACAACCCTGGAAACCGATCGTGGTTCAAGAGGAGGAGCGTTCATCGCCAGAGGCACCGCGTTATGGTCGATGCGCTACAGCGGTCTATCCTGGAGCAGCCTCCCACAGGCCACATTCACTGTGAACTGCACCTTGCAAGATAAAGACGGCCACGAAACTTCATTATCCCGCGCTGTAACTGTCAACTTGCTGGAAAATGTAAATAGTATGCTGGAGGATATGTTCAACGATGCTGCCCTCAGGCAAGAATTGAACAATCCCTACTGGAACAGCCAACCGGGAATGATTGAATTCTACCGCGGACCGCTGTGGAACATTTGTCAAAAATTTAGCACGACGGCCCCTTATGTCTGCTACCGCATGCGCGATAAAATCATCGGCTGGCTGGATAAACGCCGCCATTTCGACCAACGCGCCGACTCCCGCAGCCAGTTGGCCACGATGAAGCGCATGAACGGAATCGAGTTCGATTATTATGCCTCGCAGCCGGCGCACGTTTGGGCGGGCTTCTTCCTCTCCGGCATGGGCCGCTATGGCGATTATGCCGCACTCGACCCATGGTGGGGCCAGCACTGGAACAACCCGGATTATAAAAACTATAACAACCTCAAGGGAAAATGGGGAGAACGCGCTCGCATCTATGGAATGTATGCCATGATCGCGGTCCTGGCAGTAGCTCTCATTAAGGTGCTTGCGGCCTACGGTATGGCGGTATCGCTGTCGGCAGCGATCTCAGCGATCCAGGCCTGGCTTGCCGGGGCCAGCACCGTCCAGATTCTGGCATTATTGGGCATCAGCGCCGGCGCAGATGCGGTTAGCTACACCGCCGATTCGGATTTTACTGACAGCACCGGTAGATATCGATCCTATTCGCCGAACTGGCCCATCAGCTTCATTCGGACGATCTCCCAGACTGAACCGCCAGCGGAGGATTTATGAACCCCGGTCTTGATTTCACGATTGATTTCGAATCCTTGACGGCGAGCCACCCGGTACCCGCCAGCCTGGCCGGCAGGATTAGAGCGCTCTGCGAGTCGCTGGTCAATCTTTACACTGGTCAGACGGTCAACCTGCCATCCATGATTCAGGACCTTTCCAGCCTGGCTGTTTGGCTGAAAAACCGTTCGCAGAACGGGCCAGACGACCCGGATTGGACCGCAAAGGTAATTTCACTGCCAGGTGGGGCCGGAGGGCAGCTTGATTTCCAGGACAGGGCTCGCTCAATGCAGGCTCTGACGCTCAGCCTGGATGGCAACATGCAACCAACCGCAGGCATCTGGCAGTCGCTGAACCCGGGCGAAGAAGACCGCGCCTTTACCTTCCAGGTCGAACGCCAGGGCGGTCAATGGACTTTGGTCATCGACGATGGTAAGCAGCAGCGAAGTCAACGGCTGCCCGAGACCGCCGCCAATCTGGGTTGGGGCAGCATCGCTGCTTTCTCCCGCCAGTTGTTCGGGCTGTTCACGCCGCGCGCAGAACCGCCCAGCGAGTCTGCCCAGACCCTCATTCAGCCCGCGATCTCACCCCAGAAAGTCAGCCACCCCCCTTCGCCCCAGCCGGCCAATGCCTGCCCAAACTGTGGGGCAACCTTACCTCCAACCGCCCGTTTCTGCAACAATTGTGGCTTTTCGGTGCAACCCGCACCGCCAGCGCCGGCTCCGCCGGTTCCACCACCGGAGGCCGCGCCGACCTGGTATTATATCGATCAGGGCAAAAGGGCTGGTCCCATCGATGATGCTACCATCCGCCGGTGGGTTAAAGAACGCAGGCTCGCTCCAGAAACCATGGTCTGGAACGCATCTCTTTCAGGCTGGGTCGAAGCCAGGCGGGCAGGATTATTTGAACAAGAACCGCCAGCAAAACCGGCAACCACACTAAAGTGGTACTACGTAGACAATGGCGCTCAGGCCGGTCCAATCGATGATACTACCTTTCGGAAATGGTTTGCCGAGCGCAGGCTTGGGCCAGACACGATGGTCTGGAATCCAGCACTTCCGGGCTGGATTAAAGCCAGCCAGGCTGGCCTGATTCATGGATGATGCCGATGGTAAAGTGAGGTAAAAATGAACAGGGTGCAGCCCCTTAAGGCAGTAATTTTGGCAGCGGGCAGCCGTTCGATCACCGAAGATGGTATGCCGGTGCTTCTGCAAGAATTGGGCGGCAAGAAGGTTATCGATTACGTGATCGAGAATGCTGCTCAGGTTGCATCGCCAGAGGATACCTACGTGATTGTCGGCTACCAGCGAGACTCCATCACCAAACACCTGGGATCCGGGTACCATTACGTCATTCAGGCTACACCAAGAGGCACGGGGGATGCTCTTTTGGCGCTGCGCCCATACTTAAAGGATTTTGACGGAGACCTGCTGGTTCTTTACGGTGATACGCCGCTATTCAGCGCAACCTCGATTCGTGGCTTAATCAACCGCCATCGCCAGCGAAACGCCTGCCTGACCATGCTCACCGCAATCGCGGAACAACCTTATCCTTATGGGAGAGTCATCCGCGACAGCACGGGGCGTATCATGGATATTATCGACGCTGCCCATGCGACGGCCTGGGTGAAAGAGATTCGGGAATTGAATGTTGGGGCCTATATTGTCTCTGCTTCCGAGATCTGGCCTGCCCTCGAAATGCTCATGCCCTCGCCCCAGGATGGCGAATATCGCCTGACCGATTCGATTCACCGGTTAATCTCAACCGGGCTGCAGGTAGAAAGTTATCAAATTTACGATGAGGATGAGATTCAGGGGATCAACACCCGCGCAGACCTGGAGCAGGCAGAGTTCATCCTGCAAAGGCGTTACTTTCGCCCTCGCCAGCAGGAGGAACGCAATATCATCAAGTTCGGCACCGGCGGTTGGCGGGCGATCATCGGCGAAGGCTTCACCCTGCACAATGTCCGCCGTTTGTGCCAGACGCTCGCTAATGACATTATCCGCCGCGGACTGGAAAAGCAAGGTGTACTGATTGGCTATGACCGGCGTTTCCTATCTGATCGTGCGGGAGAAGCTGCCGCCGAAGTTTTCGCCGGTAATAATATCCATACCATCCTATTAAGCGAAGATGGTCCGACTCCTCTGATCGAATATGCCACCGGTCTTGAGAATGCCGCTTACGGATTGGCATTTACAGCCAGTCACAATCCACCCCAGTGGAATGGTTTAAAGGTGTTTCATGGCGACGGCTCGCTGCTGATGACTGAAGAGACCAATGCGATCGAGGCCGAAGTTAACCAGATAACTGTGGATGATGTGGTGAAAATCCCAATGGATGTGGCGCTCTCGGCCGGTGTTATCGAGCGCCGTGACTATACAAATACCTATGTGGATCGGGTTGAAACCTTTATTGATATGGCCGCTATCCGCAAGGCAGGTCTGAAGGTCCTGGTTGATCCCATGTATGGGGTGGGTCATCTGACGCTCGGTATCATCCTCAACGACGCGCGCTGCCGGGTGACGTTTATCCACGAACGGCGCAATCCATTATTCGGCGGTCGTTCACCCGCGCCTGATCTGGACGCGCTGCGCATGCTGCGCGCCCAGGTGCGGGACGAGCACTTTGACCTGGGCCTGGCCACGGATGGCGACGCAGACCGGATCGCCGTTATCGATGAACGTGGGAATTATGTCCACATTAACGACCTGCTGCTGCTGCTCTACTGGTATTTGCACAAGGTCAAAGGGCAGCGTGGCGGCGTGGTGCGCAACCTGGCAACCACCCACCTTTTGGATCGACTGGCGGCTGCCTTTGGTGAAACCTGCATCGAGACCCCGGTTGGATTTAAGTGGATTTCGCAAGGAATGCAGGAACACCATGCCCTGCTGGGCGGCGAGTCGAGCGGTGGACTGACCATCCGTGGGCATATTTTGGGGAAAGATGGGATTTTTGCATCAGCCCTGATCATCGAAATGCTTGCAAAAACGGGCAAGCACATTTCCGAATTACAGGAACTGGTCTGGAAATTGGTTGGCAGGCTGTATACCGTTGAAGAGAATATGGCAGCGACAGCCGACATGCGCATCATTGTCCCACAGCGGGTCAGGGGATTGTTGGAGACAGGCCAGGTCCCCTATCCGGCAGTAAAAATACGAGATGACGATGGCATCAAATTATATTTTGAGAACGATGCCTGGGCGCTGCTCCGGTTTTCGGGCACTGAACCGGCGCTGCGCATTTTTACCGAGGCCGAAACACCTGAGAAAGCCCGCGAGTTGGCAGACTGGTTGAAAAGCTGCCTTTCATAGCGGCCTGGGTGTCTTACGAAGCTGGTTGCTCCGACACCAAGGGGTCGACTTCAATAATTACATTGTCCATTGGGCAGTACTCCCGGCATGTGCCACACATATCGCATTTCGATGGATCGATCACATATCGGTCGTCAATCCACTCAATGGCTTCATTTTCGCAAAATGGTGCGCAGGAGCCGCACTGGATACATTCCTCAGAAATGATATAGGTCATCGCATTTTCCTTTTTCCGACCGGACCTGTTACCAGGGAGTTGGATTTAACAGGTATGCATGAATGGAACTGGCAGCCTTTCGACCCGCTCCCATCGCGTTGATTACTGTCGCTGCACCGGTGGCGATATCACCACCTGCCCAGACGCGTTCTTTAGAGGTTTTCCCTGTTTCAGGATCGACGACTACATTACCTCTTCTACCGATGGTTAACCCGGGGGTCGAACTGGGGATCAACGGATTAGGGCTGTTGCCGATCGCATGGATCACACCATCAAAAGGCAGGATAAATTCAGATCCGGCGACCGGAACCGGGCTGCGCCGGCCGGAAGCATCGGGTGCGCCTAATTCCATGCGAATACATTCCAATCCCTGTACCCGAAAGTGATCATCACCGATAGTACGCACTGGCAACGTAAGATAATGAAAATGAACGCCTTCTTCCTCAGCATTTTCGATTTCTTCCAGACGAGCCGGCATTTCTGACCGTGAGCGGCGATATAGTATGGCGACCTCTGCACCCAGGCGAAGGGCCGTCCGGGCGCAGTCCATCGCCACATTCCCACCCCCCAGCACGGCCACTTTTCGGTGCATTTTGATCGGGGTAAGATTGCGAGGAAATAAATACCCCTTCATCAGGTTCACGCGAGTCAGATACTCGTTTGCAGAATAAACGCCGTTCAGGTTATTACCCGGCATCTCCATGAACCAGGGCAGGCCCGCGCCCGTGCCAACAAAGACCGCATCAAATTCAACCAGCAGATGGTCGATCGTCCGAGTTTTGCCAACCACGAAATCGGTGACCATCTCTACCCCGAGCTGGCGAAGGAACTCCACTTCGCGGTCAACCACCTGCTTTGGCAGCCGGAATTCCGGGATGCCATAGGTTAACACGCCTCCCATCTTGTGCAGTGCCTCAAAAACCGTCACCCGATGCCCGTTCTGAACCAGGTCAGCAGCAGCGGTCAGGCCTGCCGGACCTCCTCCCACGATAGCTACGCTTTTGCCGGTCGGAACAGGCAGGTTCGACAGACCCACTTGCGCCTGTCCGGCTTCCCAGTCCCCCAAGAACCGTTCTAACCGGCCGATTGCCACCTGGGCGCCTTTCTTCACCAGGATACAACGCTTTTCACACTGTTCTTCTTGTGGGCAGACCCGCCCGCATACCGAGGGCAGCAGATTATTTTGCTTGATCACCCGAATCCCCTGGGCAAAATCTCCCCGGGCAATCGCGGAAATGAAGCCAGGAATATCAATTTGCACCGGACAGTTGGGAACACAGAGAGGCTTCCGGCACTGTAAACAGCGCCGGGCTTCCTCAATGGCCAACTCGGGGGTATAGCCAAGGGCCACTTCGTAAAAATTCAGCGCGCGCACTACAGGTTCCTGCTTCGGCATCTCCCTGCGCTGCAAATCAAGTCTTTTGGGGGTATTTTCAGGCATACGTCAGTTTCCTGATCCCTTCCGAATTTGATGAATCGGCACAACCTCACTGGGCGCGACTGGAACGGATAAATTGTTCCTCTTCACACATGTAAGCCTGGCGGCGTTTTGCCAGTTCTTCCCAGTCCACCTCATGCCCATCAAAATGCGGGCCATCAACGCAGGCAAATTTCGTTTCCGAATTAACCGTCACCCGGCACACGCCACACATTCCAGTCCCATCAATCATTAAAGTATTCAAACTGACCAGCGTCTTTATATGATAGGGCTGGCTTTCCTCACACCCACGCTTCATCAGATAATTGCAGCCGTTGATGATGATCCGGTCAGGTGGGGGATGAACGGCTTCGATGATCCCTGGCAGGTTATCGATATGACCGGACAATCCCTGCGAGCCATCCCGGGTGATCAGTATCAGCTGGTCGGCAACCTTCTTATACTTCTCCCGCCAGTAAAACAGGTAAGCGCTTCTGGCCTCCAACACAACCGTCACCCGATTGCCTTTTTCTTTCAGCGCCCTGGCAATTGGAAATATAGAGGCAATCCCATAACATCCACCTACGCACAGCACGTGCCCAAAGGTGTCGATTTCCATCGCATTTCCCAGCGGTCCCGCCAGGGTGGGAAGCAGTGATCCAGCCGTCAAAGACGTTAGTTTCTGGGTCGTCCGGCCTATGTTCAGATAGACCAGCGTGATGGTCCCTTCTTCAATATCCCAATCCGATATCGTTAATGGGATCCGCTCACCCTCCTCTTCGGCCCGAAGAATAACAAAATGACCGGGCTGGGCTGCCTGGGCAACTTCCGGAGCCTGCAAGATAACCTGGTGCAGGTTAGGAACCAGCATTTTATTCTCAAGAATTCGCTTCATGGATATCCCTGTTCGTAGTTTCTGGATACAGGCTGCGCAATCCGCCAATATACTGGGCCAGTGGGAAGCCCATAAAAGCAGGCTCACCTGAATGAGCTTCTGAGAAAACGTCCGGTTGAGCTGCTGTTTCGCCAGGTTCTGATCGAAACCACCCATCCGCAACAGGAAGCGTTTCTGGAAAACCTGGAAATTCCGCCCTGGCAGCCTGCCAGATATCTTCTACACAGGTGTATGCAAAACCCTGCACGCCCATCTGCCGGGCAATCCGGCATAGGATCTCCCAGGATGACAGCACCTCACTGGATGGGAGGACAGCCTGGTGGACAGACTGTAGGTGCCCGGCATAATTGATATACGTTCCGTGTTCCTCCGTAAACGCTGTCATTGGAAGCAGCAGGTCAGCCGGAGAGTCGCCTGCCGGTGGAAACAGGTTCTGATAAAGAATGAAAGGTCGGTTCGGTCCGAAAGCTGGAACAGGCTCTCCGATCAGGTATAAAACATCCAGATCGTGCAGATCAGGTGCGGGCCCGGAAGAAAATAAACCCAACCGCATCGCGCCAGCCAGGTTAATTTGGTCGGGAAGGATAATCACCCTGGCATTATATTGCTCTTTCAGAAGTTCAACCGCGTGTAAAATCGCCAGGCTATCCGGATGAGTCAGGAAAGTCGGGGCTAGAATAACCACCGGGGCAGCAGGCTGTTGAAGCAGCCGGGCGGCCCGGGCGAATGCAGCGGATTCCGCTGGCATTTCAATGATCTTCGCGCCGCGGTCTTTCGCCCGGCGCAAATGCGACTCCACGACTGGATATGCATAGGGATCTTCCAGTCCGCAGCAAAGTATCGCCGGCGCCCGCTCAACCTCTTCCAGGGAACCAGGATTCGCCAGGAACTGGGCAATGCTGCCCAAACCGTTTCCATAGCTCGCCTGAAAGGAAGTGCGGAAATTGCCGGTTCCCATCACCTCCCGGGCAAACTGGCGCGCCACAAAAATATCCTCACTGGTGCATGAGGCGGATATCCGTATCTCAAATCGTTCGGGGGAACAGGCAGCCAGTTTTTCTGCCGCGCACTGTATGGCCTCCTCCCAGGAAATAGCCTGCCAGGGTTTGCCCATGCGCCGCTGTGGTTGTCTCAAGCGGTCAGGATGGTTGACCAGTTCGGTGATGCCAAAACGTCCTTTCACGCAAAGAATATCGCTGCCTGCATGATGGTTAGGTAGGCTGCCCAGAATGCGCCCTTGTTTAACCAACAGGTCAACCTGGCAGCCAATCGAACATAACGGGCAGGTTGTGGCAGTAGTCTGCTCAGGCAGGCCATCCCATTTCCGGTATTTTTCGGAAAGCGACCCCGTGGGGCAAACCTCGACGCAGCCGCCACAAAAGGTGCAGCCAGATTCCAGGTGCGTACGCTGGAAAGCTGTGCCAACCAGGGCATGCGTTCCCCGCTTGATATTCGATAGGATACTCTTGAAATGCATCTCTTCGCAAACACGGATACACCGCCCGCACAGGATACATAAATTGTCATCTCGATCAAAAAAAGGATCGCGCTTATCAACCGGGAGCTTGCGATAGCGAATCGGATAGATGGGACGCTCCACGCCATATTCCTGTGCCAGAGACTGCAGCTCACACTGTCCATTTTTCGGGCAGGAGCCGCAGCCAGTTGTCACCCCAGCCTTGCGTAGAGTGACCATGCATTCATCACAGCGATCTTTTTCAGAACAGAACAGGCACCCAGACGGATGCTCTGCCAGAAGCATTTGGATCAACTCAACCCGCAGAGCCTGCACTTTAGGACTGTGGGTATAAATGAACATCCCTTCTTCCACCAGGGTAGTACATGAAGTCGGTGTACTCTCTCTACCTTCGATTTCCACAATACAAATTCGGCAACTGCCCCGGGATGGTAAGCCAGGAAAATCACACAGTGTTGGAATATTAAACCCATTCTGGCGAGCAGCCTGTAAAATTGTCAGCCCTTGTTCCACACGCAAAGGCTCGCCGTTAATATGAATCACCACAAGTTCGCCCGAGTTCATAACACGACCTCGTCCCGAACAGAATCCTTTATGATTAAGGAATTAGGCACACCAACGATTGCATTTCTGGCGCAAACTTTCACACATTCATGGCACCTGATACACATACTGACGTCCAGAAAATGCGGTTCGCCCCGTTCGCCCTGGATGGCGCCCGCCTGGCAGGTTTTTACACACAGACCGCAGCCGCTGCATCGTTCCGGCAAAATATAGTACTCAAACAAGTCCGGGCACACCGAAGCCGGGCAGTATTTACTATGGATATGCTCTTCGTATTCAGAAAGAAAGTAATGCAAACTGCTGGTAACCGGATTCGAGGCAGCCTGACCCAATCCGCACAGCGATGTTTTCACCATGGTGCTGGCAGTCCTTTGCATAACCTCCAGGTCACCCGGTTCACCGTCCCCCCGGACAATTTTCTCCAGCGTATCCATCAACACCCGGGTGCCAATCCGGCAGGGCGTGCAGTTTCCGCAGGATTCGTTTTGGGCAAACCCAAGAAAATACCGGGCCATATCAACGATACAGGTGCTTTCATCCATCACGACCAGCCCACCAGACCCCATCATCGAGCCCTGCTCGCGCATGTGTTCATAGGTGATCGGGGTATCCAGTTGAGCGGCAGGCAAACAGCCGCCTAATGGACCACCGGTCTGGATCGCTTTGAACGGCAGCCTGGTACCGCCGCCAATTTCATCGACAATTTGCCTGAGCGTCATTCCCAGCGGGACTTCAATCAGGCCGGTGCGACGAACCTTCCCGGCCAGTGAGAAAGTTTTCGTGCCATAATTTCCAATCGTACCGAACTGGTGGAACCACGCGCCGCCATTCCTCAGGATGGCAGGAATCGTGCCAAACGTTTCCGTGTTGTTGATCAGGGTGGGACAATCGTGCAGGCCACGTTCTGTTGGGTAAGGTGGGCGAGGCCTGGGAATACCTCTTTGTCCCTCCAGTGAAGCGATCAGGGCTGTTTCTTCCCCGCAAACAAAGGCGCCCGCACCTTCCTGGATGACAATGTCGAAGTCGAAACCAGAGCCCAGAATGTCTTTTCCCAACAGGCCATACGCGTGCATTTGCTCAATTGCCTTCCTCAGGCGGATCACTGCCAGGGGATATTCGGCCCGAATATAGACAACGCCTGTGCCAGCGCCCGTGGCGTACCCACCGATCAGCATCCCTTCCAATACGGCATGAGGGTCGCTCTCAAGCAAAGTACGGTTCATAAAAGCGCCCGGATCGCCTTCGTCCGCGTTGCAAATCACATATTTTCTGTCGCCTTTAGCCGCCTGGCAGAGTTCCCATTTTTTATATGTCGGAAAACCAGCGCCGCCGCGCCCGCGAAGCCCCGATTCCTTGAGCCACTCGATCGTTTCAAGTGGATCTTGATTGAGAGCCTTTCTCAGGCCAAGGTACCCATCGCGAGCCAGGTAATGATCAATTTCTTCCGGGTCAATCCAGCCACAGTTTCGTAAAACAACCCGCACCTGGGGCTTCAGCATGGGAAGGTCAAAAAATGGAGGAATTCCTGTTCGCTCTGTGAAGCTTTCTTCCCCCAGGTGCCCTTTGGCGAGGTTGGGCAGCAGATCCCCATTCTCCAGACAGGCGGTGAGAATCCTGGCGGCTTTCTCCGGGGTGATGTTCGCGTAGCAGACCCGCGGCCCGCCCGGCAAAGCAATATCCATGAGCGGTTCCAGGTAACACGGCCCAACACAACCGACCTGGACCACTGTTGCATCGACGTGCAGTTTCGCAAGCGTTTTGTGGATCATTTCCAGCGTACTTAACGCCCCGGCAGCCCGGCCGCAAGACGCTGTGCCCAGGTAAATCACAGGCACATCGCTTTCCACCAGCCTGTTCCACTTCAGCAAAGCTCTTTGCCGAATCGCATCAAAGCTCATCATTCGCCTTCAATATCTCACGCAGCTTTTCAGATGTCATTTTTCCGTAGATCTTGCCGTTAATCTCAACCAGTGGCGCCTGGGCGCAGCATCCCAGGCATGCGATTTGCTGGAATTCATACCGCCCATCCGGGGTTACTTCTCCCGGGGCAATCCCGAGAATGCTTTGGATTATGTCGGATAGCTGTTCCCCACCCTGCACATGGCAGGCAGTTCCCAGGCAAATGCGGATAAGATTTTCGCCAGGTTTCTGAAAACGGAACTGCGCATAAAACGAGGCGACGCCAAACACATGCGCTTCGGAAACTTTTAAGAATTCCGCGATCTGGCGCACACTCTCCTGTGAGAGATATCCGTATGTCTTTTGATAGTGCTGAAGCAGGAGGATTAGCTCCTCTGGTTTCCCTGAGAAGCCTTCCAGCGGAAGCACAACGGATGAAATCATAAATCCCCTTTAAGGAAACAGGCTTAATCGGTCATATCATAATCTCAGTAGAAACCGAATTGCAAGTGACGAACTTCACAAATGTTCTCATCGTAAGTTACTCGAACACTGCCCGATTACCTGACGCTATTTTATAACCCGGATATTTGACCACACCAGAACTGACCGCCTTTATCCCATGACATTAATCACTTTTAAGCCAAATACTTGTCACTTGTAACGCGCATTTCCGGGTGATAATATGACTTTATGTTGCATTTAGCAACTCCTTATAACACACCATGAGCAAATTACTCACGACGAAACAAGTTCAACAGTTGTTGAAGATAGACAGGGTAACTGTCTATCGCATGTTGAATGATGGCCGGTTGAAAGGGATCAAAGTTGGAAATCAGTGGCGATTTCAAGAAGGCGAAATCGACCGTATTCTCGGTAAACAAAACCCAACCGAGGAAGAAGAACCAATCGAAGCTCTTACCGACTTCCCTGTTGACTGCGCAGAAAAAATCCTGGAAATATTTGCAGGAATGATTGGCGTTGGTGCACTCACCGTGACTTTGAAGGGCGAGCCGCTCACAAATGTAATTTTCGCCAATCCTTTTTGTAAGCGGATGATGGAAAATCCGAATTCGCGCCAGGCCTGCCAGGCCTCCTGGCGGAAAATTGCCTTGCGAGCAACCGGCAAGCCCCCATACATGGTCTGCCATGCGGGGCTGAGTTATATACGGTCAGTCATCCAGATGAATAATCAGGACGTTGCCTTGCTTGTTACAGGACAGTTTTATCTTTCGCCTCCCAACCCAGAGAACGAGGACAAGCGTCTTGAGGATCTGGCAAACCGGTACGGAATCCCACTGGTTCAGCTCAAGAACGCTGCAGCAAAGATTCCGGTACTGAAGAGAAGTCAACAAAAAGTACTTCAGGATTGGGCACCAAAAGTCGCTCTGACGGTTCAATCGATGTTATGCGAGCGGTCAGAGCTGATTTTACGATTACAGCGAATCGCCAGTTTAAGCAAAATCCAAAAAACACTTCCATACCCTCAAAATCAATAAGTTTCGATAAGGAGAAAATTATGTCAAAGACCTTCGATCAAGTGCTGGATTGCAGCGGTTTGGCCTGCCCGATGCCAATTCTGAAAACAAAAAAAGCAGTCGACGGACTGCAAATTGGGCAGGTGCTTAAGATGATTGCTACCGATCCAGGGTCAACCAGCGATATGGATGCCTGGACAAAGAAAACGGGGCATGAACTGGTTGGGTCTGAGGAGGAAGGCGGAAAGTACATCTTTTATATCAGAAAGATGAAGTAAGCTTTAAGACAAGTCCATTCACCCCGGCGCTAACGTCTGATCTCAAGGAATCAAGTCACTTTATGGCAAAAAGGAGCTCAAGATGAGCGACGAAAGCAGCAAACGTCTGGCGATCATTGCAACCCATGGCACATTGGATGCGGCTTACCCACCACTCATCCTGGCCACGGCCGCTCTTGCGATGGATATGGAAGCCGCTATTTTCTTCACCTTCTATGGTTTAGAGATCTTAAAAAAGGGCAATGCAGATAAGCTAAAGGTTGCTCCCATTGCTAATCCAGCAATGCCAATTCCTGTGCCGAATATCGTGGGAATGCTTCCGGGCATGACTTCCATGGCCACTGGCATGATGAATAACTGGATGAAAAAAGCGAATATTGCCAGGCTGAGTGAACTGCTCGAGATGGCCGTTGAAGGCGGCGTTCGCCTGATCGCCTGTCAGATGAGTATGGATGTTATGGGAATTAAAAAGGAAGATTTGATCGATGGCGTGGAAATTGGCGGTGCCGCCACATTCCTAAGTTATGCCAGCGAAAATGCAATCGCACTTTCATTCTAAAAAATCTCGAGGAGCTTAAAATGGCTGACGACAAAGTAATGATCATTATGACCAGCGGTCCAGACACACCCCGCCGTTGTGCCACTCCATTCTTCTTTGCAAGTTTAGCCGCGGCGATGGAATATGAAGTAACCATGTTTTTCACGATCGATGGCACGCTGCTGCTCAAAAAAGGGATGGCCGAAACCGTATACCCTAAAGCCGGCGGCAAACCCGTCAGTGATTTTATTCAAGATGCCCTGGATGCTGGGGTGACATTCCTCGCCTGCACAGCATCAACGGAGCTTCACGACTTGCAGCCCTCCGATCTGATCGACGGCGTAAAAATGGTCGGCGGTGCTTCGATGTGGCAAATCGCAGAAGATTCTAAGACTGTTCTTACCTTCTAACACTTCGACCCATTTTCCTGAGAACCCGAGGAGGATCCATGTCAAACATTCGTGGTTGTAATTTGCCCGAGACCCTTTACTATTTGATTGAGAAACATGTTTGGGCTCAGCCATTAGAAAGCGGAGTCGTCCGGGTCGGCATCACGGCGGTAGCAGCCAAATTGTCCGGTGGAAAATTGGCAGCAGTCACCGTAAAAACCAAGAATATTGGCCAGGAAGTGAAGCAGGGCAAGAGCGTTGCCACCATCGAAAGCAGTAAATTCGTTGGGCCGGTTCCCGCGCCAATTACTGGAGTTCTGTTGCGTGCGAATGAAAAACTGGCCAGCGATCCGAACCTTGCTGTCTCCGACCCATATGGCGAAGGCTGGGTCGCAGAACTGCAGGTTGCCGACTGGGATGCGCAAAAAGCTAGCCTTGCGACTGGAACAGACGGGCTGGCTGCTTATCAGGCAAAATTGGAAGCCGAAAACATTTCTTGTGGGTAAGTTTGCAAGTCAGTTCATCTTTACTGTGCCTCCAAAACAATAATACGCGGTCGTAATATTGGTAAAGCCCCCAATAATCTCCCCGGGCAACAAAATTGCCCCTGGGAAGCTTTCATTTGCATTAAACCTTGTTCAAGATGGAGTGACCAATGGCCGATACGATTTATGAGGAAATGAAGAAGGCCGGTGTTTCCCGGCGGGGCTTTATGAAATTCTGCGGCATGGTAGCGGGGGCAATGGGGTTGACAGCTCTGCCACCAATCCAGGCCAGCGGACTGCCAGAAAGCCTGGATCGGGAAACAATGGAACCCGCCAAATTAGTCGCCCGCGCACTGGAAACAAAACCGCGCGTCCCGATAATTTGGCTGGAATTCCAGGATTGCGCGGGTTGCAGCGAGGCACTTACCCGCAGCCAATCCCCCACGCTCGTTGATCTCGTGTTAAACAAGATCACGGTCGAATACCATGAAACACTTTCAGCCGCAGCCGGCTTTCAGGCGGAAGAAGCAAAACAGGCCGCCATTGAAAAATATGCCGGGCAGTACATCCTGGTCGTTGAGGGGAGCATTTCTCCCAAGGACGATGGCGTGTATTGCACCATCGGTGGGAAAAGTTCCCTGGACATCCTGAGAGAAGACGCCAGTAAAGCGGCCGCAATTATCGCCACTGGCAACTGTTCTGCTTACGGCGGTTTGCCAAGGGCTAACCCCAATCCCACCGGCGCAGTGGGTGTGGCCGAGTTGATCAAAGATAAGCCGGTGGTAAATATCCCCGGCTGTCCTGCAATTCCTGAAGCGTTCACCGGCGTACTGGCGCATTTCCTGGTATTTGGCTCGCTACCCGAACTGGACAACCTGCTGCGGCCAAAAACTTTTTACAGCCAGACCATCCACGACCGTTGCCTGCGCCGTCCGTTCTATGACGCTGGCAAATTCGCCCTGTCATTCGATGATGAAGGTGCCCGGAAAGGCTGGTGCATTTATAAACTTGGCTGTAAGGGCCCCACCACTTACAACTCCTGCGCAACGATCAAATGGGCCGGAGGGCTATCCTTCCCCATTCAATCCGGGCATCCTTGCCTGGGCTGTTCAGAACCGAATTTCTGGGATGGCGGCGGCTTTTATCAAGGCCAATCCGCTCCACTGGAGCGCCCTGCCGCGACGCTTTCCGGAGCAGCTGCCGTCGCCGGAGCCGTGCTGGCCGTTGGCATGGCGCTTGCCAACCAGTCGCAAAAGAAAGCTGCAGAAAAAGAAGAAGCAACCCAGGATTCCGTTGAATAGGAGGTTCGAATGAACTGGACAGAAATACTCGAATTCGCGCGTGGGCCATTCTTCCAGGCTGCCCTCCTGATTTTTATCGCCGGGATGGTTTATCGCCTGGTACACATTATTCTACTCGGCTGGAAAGCCGACAAGGTTCCTGCCAGAGGCAGCAAACTGGGGGGAGCCGCCATCTCATTTCTGAAAGGGATCATCATCTGGCCATTTGTTCCGTGGGTTAAGAACACCTTTACGCGCAATCCCATCACCTACCTGGCCGGCGGCCTGTTCCATCTGGGGTTGTTCGTGGTCTTGATTCTGGGGACGGCGCACATGCTGGTGTGGAAAAGCCTGTTAGGTTTTGGCTGGCCCACCCTTCCAATGCCAATCGTCGACTGGTTAGCCGCTGGCGCAATCGTTGCGATGATTGTGCTATTCATTAACCGCCTGATCAACCCGGTGCTCAAATTATTATCCGGGCCGGCAGAATGGCTTAACCTGGGGCTTGTATTCTTGCCAATGGTAACCGGCTACATGATGACGCACCACCTGTGGTTCCGCTATGAAGTGCTTTTCAGTCTGCATATGCTGACCGTCAATGTTCTCCTGATCTGGATCCCACTAAGCCGCATTTCGCACTTCATGTTCTACTTTTTCTCTAAAGCCATCCACGGTGCAGACTTCGGCAAACGGGCGGTCACGCCATAAGGAGGTGGATCATGCAAAATTCAATATCTACTCAAACTGCGCTGAGCACGTTCGTTAAAGAAACCGGTGGTTACGTTGCCTCTCAGCTCGAGGCCTGTACCCGCTGTGGAATCTGCGCGGATGGCTGCCACTTCTACCAGGCAACCGGAAACCCCGAATACACTCCTGTTTGGAAAATCGAACTGCTAAAACGAGCCTATGAGCAGCGCTTCACATTGGTTGGAAAAGCCAAGCTGGCTCTCGGAATTGATAAACCCATCACAGACAACGACCTGCTGAACTTCAGCAAGATCGTCTATCAGGCCTGCACGATGTGCAATAAGTGTTCGATGGTCTGTCCTATGGGTATTCAACTTGGCCCATTGATTCACGAGGTCCGCACTGCCATGTCCAAAGCTGGCGTAGTCCCAGGCGACCTGATGGCGGCGGTAAACAAACAGGTTGAAGAAGGCAGCCCATTGGGTGTCACCGATGACGTCTACGAGAGCCGGCTGGAGTGGGTCGCCGACGAATGGGAAGTCGATATTCCGGTAGACGTTCAAGGAGCAGACACGCTGGTAGTGTTCAGTTCTATTGAGATCATGAAATTTCCGAACAACCTGGCCGCAATTGCCAAAATCCTGAACGCAGCCGGGGAGAAGTGGACCCTCAGCACAAAAGGCCGCGAAGTGGTCAATTTTGGTTTCTACGAAGGCAGCCCTGAGCGAACCAGGATGTTCATTAAGCGTGTTTTCGACGCGGCCGCCGAACTGGGGGTCAAAAAGCTGGTCGTAACCGAATGCGGCCACGCCTACGACGCGTTGCGCTGGACTTCCTATAACCTGATGGATGTGCCAAAAGGACTTGAAATCACGCACATCACCGGCTTGATCGGTGAATATGTGCGCAGCGGAAAAATCAAACTCAAAGCGGGTGCCTTCGATGACGGCATCATTACCTTCCATGATGCCTGCAAAATTCAAAGGCGTGGTGGCCACATCAATGAACCCCGTGAGATTCTAAAGATTCTCGCCCCGCACTCTTTCAAAGAAATGACACCGAACCGGGAAGAAAGTATCTGCTGTGGCGGAGGAGGAGGGGTCATCGCAATCAAAGAAGCGGATCCTATTCGCTACGCAGCATTTGAATTGAAAATAGACCAGATGAAGAAGGCAGGGGCAAAAACGGTGGTGATGAGTTGCTCGAATTGCCGTTTGCAATTCACCGACTGCGTACAGCACTTTGATCTGGACGTTAAGGTAAATGGCCTTAGCCAGATGGTCGCCGACGCGTTAGAAGAGTAGGAGGTGCAATATGTCCTCATTTATCATTACCCCAGTCGAAAAAGGAATTCTTCGCTGCCAACACGTCGCTCCCCTTTCTCACGAGGATGTTCGCACGTTAGCCAGTTTCCTTTCTGATTACCGGGGCAAATTGCTTATTGATCTAACCGGGACGACCGGCGAGGAATGTATGCGGCACATCCGGCAGTTTCGGCCGATGATGCCTACTGCAGCAATCTTCGGGGCAAATATTGACCCAGATCTCCTCAACATACCCGAAAGTTACTATACTCACGAAGTTTGTTACTTTAACACCGAAGAAGAAGCGCTAACCTGGCTTCGGAACCAATAGGAGGAGACATGGCAAACCGAATTGTAATTGACCCAATTACACGCATCGAAGGTCATCTACGCATCGAAGCAGCCCTGGACGCAGATAACAACATCACACAAGCCTATTCCTCCGGAACGATGGTGCGAGGGATTGAGAAAATTCTGCGCGGCCGCGATCCACGAGAAGCCTGGGCCTTTGCCCAACGCGCCTGCGGCGTGTGCACCACTGTCCATTCATTTGCTTCAATTCGCTCCGTAGAAGACGCGCTCGGGATCAGGATCCCGAAAGCAGCCAACTTGATTCGCAACTTGATGATTGCGCAGCAATACGTGCACGATCACGTCATGCACTTTTACCATCTACACGCATTGGACTGGGTAGATGTCGTTTCCAGTTTGAAAGCCGATCCTGCGCAAGTCTCAGCGATCCAACAACAAATCTCCCCCTGGTCGAATTCCTCCCCATCCTATTTCGCCGGGATTCAAAAGAAAGTCCAGGCAATTGTTGACAGCGGGCAGCTCTCGATTTTTGCAAATGCATATTGGGGCCATCCAGCATACAAGCTGCCACCCGAGGTCAACCTGCTGGCCGTGGCGCACTACCTGGAAGCGCTTGATTGGCAAAAAGACGCCGTAAAGATCCACACAATTTTTGGTGGGAAAAACCCGCACCCGAATTTTGTGGTAGGCGGTGTGCCAATGCCGATCGACCTTAACAGCGACACTGCCCTGAATGCAGAACGGCTCTCAATCATCAGCGACTCGATCGATAAAATGATCGCATTTGTCGACCAGGTCTACTTGCCAGACCTGCTGGCTATCGCCCCGTATTATCTGGAATATGGTGGCTTTGGCGAAGGCCTGGGCAACTTCTTGACCTGGGGTGAATTCCCTGGCGAAGATAACGGCGATACCTCGCAGTACCTCGTACCGCGCGCCGTCATTCTAAATCGCGACCTGGCCAATATCCAAGAACCGGACCCGCGCGATTTTCAGCGCATGCAAGAGTTCATTGCTCACTCCTGGTATGACTATAAGGATGGAGAGCAAGCCGGGCTACATCCCTGGCAAGGGGAAACCGAGTTCAACTACACTGGGCCTAAGCCGCCTTATGATTTTCTCAATGTAGAAGAAAAATATTCCTGGCTAAAAGCACCGCGTTGGGCAGAAAATTCGATGGAAGTTGGCCCACTGGCAAGAGTCCTGGCGATGTATGCCAGCGGGCATGCTCAGACTAAAGAACTGGTTGACCTTGTGCTCAAGACGCTCAATGTGCCGATCGCAGCCGTCTTCTCCACCCTGGGCCGTACAGCTGCCCGCGCGATCGAAACCAAGGTCTTTGCGGACGCGATGCGCACCTACTACAACGATCTAATCACCGAAATCAAAGCCGGGAATACGCAAACTTTCAATGGCGAGAAGTGGGAACCAACCACCTGGCCCGCTCACGCGCAAGGTTTTGGATTTATGGAAGCACCCCGCGGCGCTTTGGGCCACTGGATCGTGATCGCAAACGGGAAAATTGAGAACTACCAGATGGTCGTTCCCACCACATGGAATGGTTCGCCGCGTGATCATCTCGGCCAGGTTGGAGCCTACGAGGCTTCACTGGTTGGCACCCAGCTTGCCAAGCCGGAATGGCCTTTAGAGATCCTCCGCACCATTCATTCATTCGATCCTTGTATGGCCTGCGCAATCCACATGGTTGATGCGAACGGCAATGATCTTGCCAAAGTCGCGACTGGTTTATCTGTGTGTGTCAGTTAATCCTGTGATGGTGGAAACAAACAGAAAGGTAGTTCTTGGCTTAGGCAATTTGCTGAACCGGGATGAAGGATTGGGCGTCCAGGCACTGAAACACCTGGACGCCCTCGTTGGAACGCAGTCCAGGGTTGAGCTGCTGGACGGTGGTGTATTGGGCTTAAATTTGCTCATGATCGTGGAAGAATGCAGCCACCTGCTGGTTCTGGATGCCATCAATGCCGGGCAACCTCCTGGGACGATTATTGAGCTCAGGAAAGAACAAATACCTCTTTACTCAGGAGTGAAACTCTCCGAACACCAGGTAACCTTTCAAGAAGTCCTGGGGCTGGCCAACATTCGTGGCAAACTTCCCGAGCACCTGCACCTTGTTGGTATCCAACCGGACGATCTATCCATTGGCCTGGAGCTGAGTGAAACCGTCAGCCGGGCTTTACCTGAGTTAGCAAACCGGGCACGTCTTGTTTTAATCAATTGGGGTTTAATCTGACCAGATTCTAAGACAAAGGATAGGGATATTTAAACATGGATTACTATTATTTGGACGCCGTCTCCTGGGAATACAGCCAGGCACTTTACCATGCTGCCGCTCATCTTGGGCGTGAAGCGCTTTTCATCCTACGGCCAGCCACCCCTTATGTTTGTATCGGGTATCACCAGGATGCTGAACAGGAAATCGACCTGGGTTTCACCCACCAAAATGATATCCCCGTTTTTCGCCGTGAAGTAGGCGGGGGAGCTGTTTATTTAGATGGTCAACAACTCTTTTTCCAACTCATTCTGCGTCATGACCGTTCAGGAGTGCCGTCCAATATAGCTGAGTTTTACAGAAAATTCTTACAACCGGTTATCGAGACTTTTCGGCGATTTGGTGTTCCGGCTGAGTATAAACCGGTGAATGATATCGTCACCAATGGTCGAAAAATATCCGGAACCGGAGCAGCCCAGATTGATGATATGCTCATACTGGTGGGGAACTTCATTCAAGACTTTGATTACGAAACAATGTCGAAATGCTTAAAAGTACCGGATGAGAAGTTCCGTGACAAGGTACATAAAACTATGTATGAGAACCTGACGACATTCCTTCGAGAAACCGGCAGCATCCCGGAAAATGCAGATCTGGCTGCAGAACTGTCTCGGCGGTATGAATTCCTTTTAGGCGATATGGACTCAAGACCATTGGATCAACAACTGACCAACAAAGCTGATGAACTTCTAGCAGAAATGAATACACCGCAATGGCTGATGGCAAATGATCGTCGCAGACCGGACATAAAGCAAGTAAAAATTGCCGAAGGAATCTATGTAGTTCAGAAGGTTTTTAAAACCCCTGGAGGATTGGTTCGGGCAACTGCCGTGAATGAGCATGGAACGCTCCACGATGTTCACATCTCCGGTGATTTCTTCTTCTTCCCCGCTATCTACCTGGTAGATTTAGAGCAAACGCTTGAGGGTATTCTTGCCGATGCCAGTATAATTACTCAAACGGTTATGCGGTTTTACCAACAGTATCAGATAGAGTCGCCTGGCTTAACACCGGCAGATTTCGCTCAAGTTCTGACCCCGTAACCAGGCGCCAGAAATAGGAGCCAATCATGAGACCAATCAGCAAAGTAGCGCCCGATTGGTGGGATTACACCACCCTGGACCGGGAAATCCTCGATGATGCCGCCCGGTTGAACGCCGAAGACCTCCTGCAGCTCGCCAGGCCTGGTTTCGCTGTCAAATTTTACGACACGCTGGAAGATTTCTACCTGGCCGAAGCCCTTGAGTACATCACTGCCTGGAAACAGGCCAGTGAAAGCCGCCCGGCAGGCATCTGCGGGCCTATTGGGCCAACGGAACAGCTCCCATTGGTAGCACGCCTGGTAAACGAGCTCGAAATCGACCTGCGCCACGCCCATTTCTGGGCAATGGACGAGTGGGTGATCGACGGCAAAGCGGTCCCGGCTACCCACCCACTGAGCTTCGAGCGGGCAGATCGTGAATTATGCTTTAACCGCATCCGCCCCGAACTGCGCATGCCTGAAGAAAATATGCATTTTCCTACTACCGATCTGGGAAATTACCTTGCCAGTTGGGAAAACGCCCGCTGCGTGGTGATGCAAGGCGGGCAGGGCGAGGTAAAGCATTGGGCATTCAACGATCCACCCAGGCGCGCCGGCAAATACCGCGATAACCCACCCCCGCCTGAGGAATACCGCCGGCTGTGCACTCGGATCGTCGATCTGCACCCGATTACGTTAATCCAAAATGCGCGCACCTCGGGCGGCGGAGTGGTCCAGAATGTACCCTCCCAGGCATTTTCGGTTGGACCGGTTGAAACCTGGAAAGCCGAAAAAGTTTCAATCTGGCAGGCCGGCATGCACGATAATCCCTTTGGTATGCGCCTGACCACGCTGATGATCTCAAAACGAATCCCCGACAGCGCCGTGCCGATGAGCCTGCTCGCTGACCACCCCAATGTACAGTTTAATTTCTACCGCCCCGGGATCGGGGTATGCGACGCGGAGATGCACTGATGCCAGGGCGAGTTTTCGCACTGGCTGCGCACCCGGATGACATTGAATTTCAAATGGCCGGGACCCTGATTCTGCTGCGACAGGCAGGGTATGAAATCCATTATATGAATATTGCCAACGGCAGCTGTGGCACTGCCGAACTTGGGAAGGAAGAAATCATTGCCATCCGCCGCGCAGAAGCCAGGGCAGCCGCGGAAAGTATTGGGGCTGTCTTTCACGAGAGCCTGGTGGATGACCTGGCAATTTATTATGAGCCGGGCCTGCTGGCCCGGGTTGCCGCGGTGATGCGAGAAGTCGCCCCTGAAATCCTGCTGCTCCAGTCACCACAGGATTACATGGAGGACCACCAAAACGCAGTCCGATTAGGAGTGACCGCCGCTTTCACGCGCGGCATGCCAAACTTCGCCACCGAACCGCCGCGCGCGCCAGTCGCGCAGCGGGTCACTGTCTACCACGCTCAGCCGCATGGCAACCGCGATCCATTAGGTCAGATCATCCGCCCGGGCCTGTATGTCGATATTTCTACCGTGCTGGCCAAAAAACGCGCCATGCTAGCCATGCACGCCAGCCAGAAAACCTGGTTGGACCGCAGCCAGGGGATGGACGCCTACCTGAACGTGATGACGGAGAACAGCGAGACGATCGGGGTGATGTCGGGCTTGTTTTCAGCCGCTGAGGGCTGGCGAAGAAGGCTGCATTACGGCTTCTGCGAGGCCGGAGATGATCCGCTGGCAGACGCATTAGGAGAATATGTGCAGGTCGACCCGGCGGGTTCGTGATCGCCCCCGCCGGCGTTTGATCAAACTTTATTTATAATAGACGTCAATACCTTCGCCAATTACGGCGATGAAACCGGCTGTTTTGCCGGGTGAATACG
>CAZBDC010000024.1:0-9925 GCA_964490575.1 uncultured Anaerolineaceae bacterium
TCTATGAATCTACATGAGTACCAGTCGAAACAAATTTTTGCGAAATATTGCATCCCGATCCCCCGTGGACAGGTTGCCGGTTCGGCCGATGAAGCCAGGCATATCGCTGAAGAGTTGGGCGGGCGCGTGGTGATCAAGTCTCAGGTCCTGGTAGGTGGGCGTGGTAAGGCAGGTGGGATCCGCCTGGCAAAGTCGTCCAAAGAAGCCGCCGATCTCGCCACCCAAGTGCTTGCCATGGAGATCAAGGGCTTGCCTGTGCGAAAGGTCCTGGTCGATGAGGCTGTCGGGATTACCAAAGAAATCTATCTTGGCATTACCAATGATCGCGCCGCGCGGAAGCCTGTCATCATGGCTTCTGCTGCTGGCGGGGTGGATATCGAGGAAGTTGCTGCCCATACCCCGGAGAAAATCATCAAAATGCATATCGATCCATTGATGGGGCTGCGCGAATATCAGGCGCGTTACTTATCAGTGAGCATTGACCTGCCCAGAGAGTATTGGCGACAGTTTGGTGATATCGCCCATGGCCTATGGCGAGTCTATAAGGAAAACGATGCAACCCTGGCTGAAATTATCCCGCTGGTGATCTCTTTTGGGCAGCGGCTGCTGGCCTTGGATGGCAAAATGATCATCGATGATAATGCCCTCTTCAGGCACGCGGACTTGAGCGAAATGCGCGATCTGGGTGCTGAGGATTATCAAGAAGTTGAGGCGCGGAAGTACGGTCTTTCTTATATTAGCCTGGACGGTAATGTCGGCTGCATGGTCAACGGCGCCGGATTGGCTATGGCGACGATGGATATTATCAAGCTGTATGGGGGCGAGCCAGCCAATTTCCTGGACATTGGCGGTGGCGCCAGTGCAGAAAAAGTTTCTGCCGCGCTGCGTATCATCCTGGCCGACCCGAAAGTAAAGGCCGTCCTTTTTAACATTTTCGGTGGGATAACCCGGGGCGACGAGGTGGCCCGGGGGGTGCTGGCAGCGCTCCAGGAAGTGAAGACCGATGTGCCAATGGTTGCCCGCCTGGTCGGAACGAACGCTGAAGAAGGGCTGCGTTTGCTGGCAGACGCAAACATGATCACGGCAAACACACTGGTTGAAGCCGCTCAGAAGGCCGTAGCGATTGCGGAAGGAGCATAAGCATGAGCATCTTGATCGATAGGAACACCCGCCTTTTGGTCCAGGGCATTACCGGCCATGAAGGTTTGTTTCATACCCGGCAAATGGTGGCGTATGGCACTAAAGTGGTCGCTGGCGTCACCCCAGGGAAAGGTGGTGAGTGGGTCGATGGCAAAATTCCGGTGTTCGACACGGTCATGACGGCTGTGGAGGCAACCGGCGCCAACGCGAGCGTTATTTTTGTCCCGGCTCGATTTGCTCCCGATGCGATCCTCGAGGCGGCTGACGCCGGGATTCCCCTGGTGATCTGCATCACGGAAGGGGTCCCCGTACAAGATATGATGCGGGTGCGAAGCTACCTGGATCATAAGCGAGTGCGGTTAGTGGGGCCGAACTGCCCAGGCGTGTTGACCCCTGGCGAGTCCAAGGTAGGGATCATCCCGAACAATATTGCTATCCCAGGCGATATTGGCATCGTCTCGCGTTCTGGGACGCTTACCTATGAAGTCCTTTATGCGCTGATGCAGCGTGGAATGGGCGCCAGCACCTGCGTGGGTATCGGCGGCGATCCGGTGAACGGGACGAGCTACCTGGATGTGTTAGAAATGTTTGAGGCCGATCCACATACCGACCGGGTCGTTTTAATTGGCGAGATTGGCGGGAGCGATGAGGAGAAAGCGGCCGACTTTATCGCCCGAAAGATGACAAAGCCGGTCGCCGCGTTCATTGCGGGCCAGGCGGCGCCTCCTGGTAAACGGATGGGGCACGCCGGCGCGATTATTGAAGGGGGCTCGGGAACCGCGGCTGATAAGGTCAAGGCGCTTGAAGCTGCTGGCGTGCGCGTCGCAAAGCACCCGGAAGAAATCCCCACCTTGTTGGGCTAAAGTGGTGTAAAAAACTGGCCTGGAAAATCGCGAATTCCAGGCCAGTAATCTTTTAATAACCCTGCTGAACTATTTGTTCTTTGCCTGGTCGATATAGACGACGGCATCTTTGACGGTGCGAATATTGCGCGCTTCTTCGTCGGAGATGGAGATATCGAATTTCTCGCAAAAACCGTCGATCAGGAAAAACTGATCCATCGAATCGGCTTTCAGGTCCTCAATAAAACGAGTATCCGCGGTGATTCCACTGCCATCGATTTTAAGAACTTCGATGATCACCGACTTGACCTCTTCAAATGTGTCGCTCATGATAAATTCTCCTGAAGATGAGTTAGGTTCATGGATACGGGACGGAACTTATAAGGAATTGTAACTTTCCTGGTCAATCTGTCAAGCCCAACTGGTCAATTCCTGGCAAGATCTATGGTTCTACACCCGTGTTACCCTCGTTCGCGCGGGTTGGAATTTTGGTATACTCTGGTAAGCACCTGGGCGAAGAGGCATCTTTTACTGAAGCTGCATCCAGCGCGCTTAATGTGCCTCAGGCCGACCTTGGATAGGGGTGGAAGGTGAAAAGAGATCATCGGGCAACAGTGAATACGGAGGCAAATGCCATGGAGCCCCGGCTCATTTCCTCGCGCAAGGCAGATCATATCCGCATAAACCTTGAAGAGGATGTACGCTCCTCTCTGACAACCGGCCTGGAAAAATACCGGTTTGTTCACGAAGCGCTTCCAGAAATAGACCTGGACCAGGTCGATTTATCGCAAACCCTGTTTCAAAAGCGCGTGCTGCTCCCGGCGCTGATCTCTTCGATGACCGGCGGGACCAGCGAGGCTGGCCGGATTAATCGGGTCCTGGCAGAGGCAGCCCAGGCAGCGGGGCTTGTGATGGGGGTCGGCTCACAGCGGGCTGCGCTGGAGCACCCGGAGGTTGCTGAGACATTCCGGGTCCGGCGGTATGCTCCCGATATTGTTCTGCTGGCGAACCTTGGCGCAGTTCAGCTAAATTATGGCTATACAGTTGAGCACTGCCAGCGAGCTGTGGATATGATCGAGGCGGATGCGCTGATCCTGCATTTGAATGCGATGCAGGAGGCGGTCCAGCCGGAAGGAGACACGCGTTTTGCCGGCCTGGTGGAGAAAATTGGCCAGGTGTGCCGGCGGTTGTCCGTCCCGGTTATCGCGAAAGAAGTTGGCTGGGGGATCTCAGAGCGGGCGGCCCGGTGGCTGGCCGAAGCAGGCGTGGCGGCGATTGATGTCTCCGGCGCTGGTGGAACTTCATGGTCGCAGGTCGAGAAATACCGCATCCAGGATGAAAGCCTGGCTCGTGTGGCGGCTGCATTTCAGAATTGGGGTATTCCGACCGCCGAATCGATCGTGATGGTCCGGCGAGGCGCGCCGGGAACGATGGTGTTTGCTTCCGGTGGGCTGCGCAGCGGGGTAGATATCGCGAAATGTATTGCGCTGGGAGCGAACCTGGGTGGAATGGCAGGCCCATTCCTTAAGGCGGCTGCCCAATCCCTGGAAAGCACCCTTCAAACTATTGCAGAAGTGCGCCGCGAACTGCAGATTACGATGTTTGCTGCTGGCGCGGGCAGTATCGAACAGCTTCAACAAACTCCTTTGATCCACGCTGAAGCAGGTGTATGATGACACTCCAGAATTACATGCAGGTGATGCGGCCTGCCATCGAAGATGCATTAAGGCAGTTTGTCGCGGATTCCCTGCCGGATGATTACCCTGAACTGCGCCAGATGCTCTTCTACCATATGGGCTGGGAAGGGGAAGGAGCTGGCCCAGAAGCCCAGGGGAAACGCATCCGGCCGCTGCTGGTGCTGCTCTGCGCAGAAGCAGCTGGCGGAAGCTGGCGCCAGGCGCTTCCCGCCGCAGTGGCGGTTGAACTGCTGCATAACTTTTCCTTAATCCATGATGATATCCAGGATAACAGTCCGCTCCGCCGCAATCGCCCGACCGTGTGGGTCAAGTGGGGAATGGCCCAGGCGATCAATGCTGGCGATGTGATGTTTACCCTGGCTTTCCTGGCAGTTCAAGATCTGGCAAAGTTCCGTCCTCCGCAAGATGTGCTGTGGGCCAGCCGGATCTTGCAGCAGACCTGCCTGCGCCTGACCGAAGGGCAGTACCTGGATATTTCCTATGAATCGCAGCAGGTTCTGCCACTGGAGGCATACTGGCCAATGATTGGCGGAAAAACTTCGGCTTTGTTGTCCTGCTGCAGTGAGTTGGGCGCGCTGGCGGCCGGAGTAACGACTGAAGAACGCCTGGCTCACTTCCGTGAGTACGGCTATTCGCTGGGCCTGGCCTTCCAGGTTTTGGACGATTGGTTGGGGATTTGGGGTGACTCGACCCAAACGGGAAAGTCAGTCGAAAGCGACCTGGCGTCCGGGAAGAAAACTCTGCCTGTCCTTTATGCGCTTTCCAGGAATGGGGCGTTTGCCCGGCGCTGGTTGGAAGGAAAGATTGCGCCGGAAGAAGTTCCAGGTGTGGTGAAACTGTTAGAAGTAGATGGGGCGGATACGTTTACGCTTGAGACTGCCGGGCGCCTGACCGAGCGGTCGTTGGAAGCACTCCGCCAGGCGGCTTCTTCGAGTGGTGCCTTTCACGCCATCGAAGAAATGACGCATGCATTATTGAGGCGCAGCAACTAAGGCTGCCGGATGTTGGACAGGTTAGGAGAACGATATGGTCGATCGGGCGAATGACGTCTTGCTGGATGCCGCTTCACTTTTGCCAGGGCAGGGCATCGACCAGGCCAGTGTTGAAGAGAGTGTGTTCAGGATGCTCCAGGCGTTTGGAGAGGACCCCGAGCGCGAGGGATTGGCGCGAACACCCGAGCGAGTCGCGCGCATGTACGAAGAATTGCTGTCTGGCTACCGGCTTAACCCGGTGGAAATGATCAACGGGGCGCTCTTCGAAGTTGAATACGATGAAATGGTGATTGTGCGCGACATCGAGTTTTACAGCCTGTGCGAGCACCACATGCTCCCCTTTGTTGGCCGCGCGCACGTTGCCTATATCCCGCATGGCCGTGTTCTGGGTCTTTCAAAGATTCCCAGGATTGTTGACATGTTTTCCAGGCGCTTGCAGGTTCAAGAACGCCTGACCCGACAGGTGGCAGACTTTCTCAATGAACTTCTCCATCCCCAGGGAGTCGCGGTAGTCATCGAAGGGCTGCACCTGTGCTCGATGATGCGCGGAGTTCGCAAGCACGATGCTCGCATGACAACCTCAGCCATGTTGGGAGTTTTCCGGACCGGGCTGGCGACGCGGATGGAATTTCTGGATAATATCTCGCGAGGCTCCGAGAAACTCAGCCTATAAACAGATCCCAGACATACAATTCCCCAGGTCGGGGCGATCAAAGCTGGTTGAATCGTTCGATTTCAACCCCCACCGAACGAGCAAACCGCACGGCGCCTGGTTTTTCAACCCGGATGCGCACTCCATGAACGCCCGCTTCTGCAAGGCACAGGCGAGCCAGGTCGTTTGCCAGTGCTTCGACGGTATAGCGCGCGGCAGTTTCCGCGCAGGCCATGAGTTTCCGAGCCACTTTGCTATAGTCGACGCAGTCTTCGATCCGGTCGCTCTCAGCTGCGCGGCTGGTGTCTGTAAAGAGAACTGCGTTGATCAAAATATCCTGTGGCCGTTCGCGTTCTCGCTCGCTGATGCCAATCACGCCTCGCACCAGCAAATCCGTAACGATCACCTGGTCCATAGAAGCTCCTCTCATACATAATTCCGATAGACGTGCCCTGTCAGTCGATATTTTCACCCTCACCCTGGACGGCGGGCGGCGGGGTGCCGAGGCGACGGCCGGCCTGCCACAGGCTGAGCGCCAGGACGAACCAGGCAATTACCTGAGCCTGGCGAAAGCTGCCAAGCAAGAGGATACTGTCGCCGCGGAATGTTTCCAGGAAAATGCGGGCAGCGGCGCTGAGCCCCAGGAATGCCCACAGGCGCAGCCCTGCCCGGCCTGGCTGGGCGCTCAACGCGGCGATTCGGCTACCCGGCCAGGTGGCGGCAGCCACCAGCAGCGCAGCCAGCGTCTCATAAGCCTGGGTCGGGTGGCGCTGCTCGCCCCACAACTCGATCGCCCAGGGCGCCTGGGTAGGCAGGCCAAAGGCCTCACCTGAGGCGAAATTCGCCAGCCCCAGCGTGGCTGCCAGGACGGCCAGGAGGCCGGTCAGCGCGTCCAGGGCCGGCCAGAGCGGCAGCCGGCGCAGCCGGATGGCGACCAAAATGGCCAGCAGAGCGATTATCCATCCGCCGGCAGCATCCAACATTTCCGGCCGCGGCGCCAGCAGGTTGAGCGGCGCGGCCAGGAAAGCCGCCGGGGAGCGGGCCGCGTAGGTCAGCCGGGCGCCAATCAGCCCGGCCACGAGCCCGACCAGGGCCAGGTTGTAGATCTGGGGCGCACCGATCCCAAAGCGGTGGGCCTGCTTCTCAGCCAGCTCGAGCCCCAGCCAGAAACCCAGCAGCACGATCAATTGTGCAGTTGGAAGCGCCAGAGGGCCAATATGGAGTATGGGAAGCATCTTAGCGCGCCTCCGCCAGCATTTGTTCAATTTCGGCCCGCAGTAAAGCTTCTGACATTGGCCCTCCATACACAACCCGCCGGATAATACCTTCTGAATCGATAAAGAAGGAGGTGGGCATGGCGCTGACCCGGTACTGCCGCGAGACACTTCCATCCATGTCAAACAGAAGCGGGAACGTCAGGCCGAGGCTCTCGGCAAATGCGATGGCATTGATCTGGTCGTCTTGAAAGGTGGTGTTGACCGCCAGGATGGTAAACCCGCGCGGGGCATACGCCTCGTAGGCGCGCTGCATTGCTGGCATTTCCGCTTTGCAAGGTGCGCACCAGCTTGCCCAAAGGTTGAGCAATATTGGCCTTCCCCGCAGGCTGCTCAGCCGGATGGATTGGCCGTCGGCTTGCTGCAACTCGAAATCCGGCGCCAGGAAACCCTCCGCCGGAGCAGGGATGAGGCCGCCCGTCGTGTCGCTTGCAGCCGGCGGGGTAAAAGCAATCCAGCCCGCGCTGAGTACGAGGACAAGAATGCTGAAAAAGGTCCAGTTTTGGCGGATCCAGTCCATACCACTCTCTCCCGATCAAAATTTAGAGAAATGGTATCGGGGAAGGGACTCTGTGTCAATGGCTGGGGCAGGTAAAGCGCCTGGTTTGCTGTATCCCCCAGGTGGGGGATGGCCTTTGGGTGGTTTCTCCTTCCATAAGGGGATTTCCGATGGGCGGAAAAAGATCTACCCTGGCAGTATGAATACGCAACTGATCCCTTTTCCAACCTGCGGGCAAATTCTGTTGTTGATAACGCCCGACTCGCTCACCAGGGTGCTCTTTGAAATGGTGGCGCGCCTGGCGCAGCATGGTCCTCTCTATGTCCTGGACGGCGGGAACACCTTTCAGGGATATCCCCTGGCGCGCGCGCTGCGGCGCCAGACGGCGGATATCGCCGGGGTGATGCAGCAGGTGCTGCTTTCGCGGGCTTTCACCTGCTACCAGATGGCGGCGCTGCTTGGCGAGGAACCGCTGGCGCCGTACCCCGTTCTGGTGCTGGACTTTCTGGCAACCTTTTACGACCAAAATATTCGTATAGCCGAAAGGCGCCGGCTGCTGCAAACCTGCCTTCAGCAGCTGAAGCGGCTGAGCCAGAACGCGCCGGTGGCAGTGTGGGTGCGCCAGCGCCAGGTTATTCCTCAGGAAGCGCTGGGTTTCCTGGAGATTGTCCAGTCTGCGGCCGGGCAGGTCTGGCGTCCTGAGCGGCTGCCCGCGGCTTCGCCGCGCCAGCCGTCCCTGCTGCTAGGCTTGTGAGAGAACCGGCGGAGCATACCGGCTGGCTGCTCGATCTGTATGAAGAACCACTGGGCGGCCTGGCGGTCTGGTTTCTGAGTGAGGATGGCGAGCGCCGCCGCCTGCGCCAGCGTTTCCCGGTGACCTTTTATGCCCTGGGGGATGCCCGGCGGCTGCAGGTGCTGGAAAGATTTTTAAACGGCCAGCCGGCTGCGCCGCGTACCTGGCCTGCCCGGCGAATGGATGCGTTTGCCCGGCGCGAAGTTCCCGCCCTGGCGGTTGAAGTCGCGCGGCCCGGGGACCTGCCCGGCCTGTTCCGGCAGGTCAGCCAGCGCTTTCCGGATCTTGACTACGCTGACGCGGATCTGCCGGTTTCTCTGCGCTATGCAGCTGCCACGCGCATTTTCCCCCTGTGCCGCTGCCGGGTGGTGTATGATGACCGGGCTGTGATCCAGTCGATCGAGCCATTGGAGGATCCCTGGAACCTGGATCCTTTGCCTGTTCCACTGCGGGTGATGAATATCGAGCCTGACTGCGATCCGGCCCATGCCCCGCCGCAAGTGCTATACATCCGTTTTGGCGAAAGCGAGTGCCGCCTTTCCCTGGCGCCGGCCCGCCCGCTGCTGATCAACCTGCGCGCGTTGCTCAAGACCTATGACCCAGACCTGCTGCTGACTTCTTGGGGCGACACCTGGCTGCTTCCGGCTTTGCTGGCGCTGGCCGAAACGCACGGCCTGCCGCTGCCATTCAACCGAGACCCGGACGCGGGGATTACCCGCCGCAAAGAACGCTGGTATTTTTCGTACGGGCAGATTATCTACCGCGGCGAGCAAGTGCACCTGTTTGGGCGCTGGCACGTCGACCGCAAGAATGCCATGCTGTGGTCGGATTATGAGCTGGAAGGCATATTGGAGATGACCCGGGTGACTGGCCTGCCGCTGCAAACGGCGGCGCGTGTTTCCCCCGGCACGGGGATTTCGGCGATTCAGATGCAGACGGCGCTGCGGTCAGGAATCCTGGTGCCCTGGCAAAAACAACAGGTGGAACGACCAAAATCATCGTTTGACCTGTTCGCTGCCGATCAGGGCGGCCTGGTGTACCAACCGGCGCTGGGGGTGCACCGCAATGTGGCCGGGATTGACTTTATTTCACTTTACCCGGCGATCATGGTTCACTGCAATATTTCCCCGGAGACGCTGGGCCATGCGGGGCCCCAGGCCGTGCAGGTTCCAGGGCTGAACCTGCTGATCGACCATAGCCGCAGGGGCCTGGTGCCCCAGGCGCTTGGACCGTTGCTGGAGAAGCGCGTGGCGCTCAAACTCCGCCAGGCGAGCCTGCCCGGCTGGGATGAGCGCCGCCGCATCGACAAACGCCGTTCCTCGGCCTTAAAGTGGCTGCTGGTGACCTGTTTTGGCTACCTCGGCTATAAGAATGCCCGCTTTGGCCGGATTGAAGCCCACCAGGCGGTGACCGCCTATGGGCGCGAGGCGCTTTTGCAGGCCAAAGAGGCGGCCGAAGACCTGGGCTTTGAAGTTTTGCAGCTCTACGTGGATGGGCTGTGGGTCAAAGGCGCACCAAACAGCACTCCGGCAGACCTGGAGGCTCTGCTGGCAGAGGTTCGCGCGCGCAGTGGGCTGCCCATCGCGCTGGATGGGGTTTATCGCTGGGTGGTTTTCCTGGCTTCGCGGGTGAACCCGCGCCGCCCGGTAGCAAACCGTTATTTTGGTGTCTTTCAGGATGGCGAAATCAAGGCCCGCGGTATCGCCGCCCGCCGCCGAGATACTCCACCCTTCATTGCCCGGGTGCAAATGGAACTGTTGGAGATCCTGTCCGGCGCGCCGGAACCTGAAGCAGGGCTGCCTGCAGCGAATCGCCGCCTGGCCAGCCGCCTGAGAGAATTGCGTGCCGGGCAGGTGCCGCTTGACCAGCTCCTGCTTGCTTTGCGCCTCAGTCGCGAAGTGGCGGATTACCGCACACCTTCTCCGGCGGCGCGCGCTGCACGCCAGCTCCAGGGGGCAGGAAAGGTGGTTAAACCGGGCCAGCGCGTGCGTTTAGATCGGAAGAGCACACGTCTGAACTCCAGACACGAGATTCCA
>CAZBDC010000024.1:9935-41407 GCA_964490575.1 uncultured Anaerolineaceae bacterium
CAGCGCGTGCGTTTTCTTTACACCCTGGGGAGACCTGGGGTGTGGGCCTGGGACCTGCCGGATTGCCCCAGCCCGGCTGCGCTCGACACAGCTCGCTATGCAAAGCTGTTGGCGCGCGCGGCAGCTGAAGTGCTGGAGCCTTTCGGCTGGCAGGAAGAAAAACTGCTGACAACCGGCGGATCCTGTTCGCTGTTTCTGCCGGAAGTGACAGGCATATAATAGATGTGCAAACATTCTCGATGGAGGCCTTATGCCCGCCCACATGGTCAAGAAATGCCTATTTGAAGCCAAAGCACTGGGTGATTTTATGGTTCGAGTGCTTGAAAAAGCCGGCGCTATGCCAGAAGACGCGGCCATCGCCGCGGATGTGCTGCTGGCGGCTGATATGCGCGGTGTTTCCTCACACGGCATCATTCGCCTTTTCCCCTATTATTATCACCGGCTGCGCAGCGGGCTGGTCAATCCGCTTCCTTCCATGCGGGTGATCGGGGAAACAGCCGCTACCCTGGCTCTGGATGCCGACAATGGCCTGGGTCACCCGTCTGCATACCGGGCCATGCAGCGTTGTATTGAAAAGGCGCGTGTAAGCGGCGCGGCAGTTGCCACCGTTCGCAACAGCAACCATTATGGCATCGCCGGGTATTACGCGATGATGGCGCTGCCGCACGATATGATCGGCTTAAGCTTTACAAATGCTGCCTCGCTTGTCGCGCCTACCCATGGCCGGACGGCTATCCTGGGCACGAACCCAATTGCGGTGGCGGCGCCTTCCGGCGGGGAACGCCCGTATGTGCTGGACATGGCGACCAGTATTGTTCCAATTGGTAAGGTTACGGTGTACGAGAAGGCCGGGCTGGAGATTCCGTATGGGTGGGGGATCGACGGTACCGGCCAGGTTTCCACCGACCCGGAGCGCGTGTTTCACGGTGGGGCATTGATGCCGCTGGGCGGCACGGAGGAGATGCGAGGATATAAGGGCTATGGGCTGGCGCTGCTGGTTGAGATCCTGAGTGCGGTGCTGGCGGGAGCTGCTTTTGGGAGGGAGGTGGACCCGGATGACAGGCGTTTCGTATCGCGCATCGGGCATTGTTTTGCCGCGCTCCGCGTCGATGCCTTCCGACCGCTGGAGGACTTCAAACGCGATTTGGATGCGCTGATCCGCCAGCTAAAGGATTCACCCAAGGCGGCCGGGCAGGAGCGAATATATATCCACGGTGAAAAAGAGTTTGAGAAGGCTGAACGCAGCCGGCGCGCAGGCGTGCCGGTTTTGGCGGAGGTCGTGCGCGGCCTGATTGATGAGGGGCAATTAGCCGGGGTGCCGTTTGACCTGGCGCCCCTGGCCGAAATTGAGGAAGCTGAGGTTTAGACGATGAAACACAGCGAAGGAACTTTTCAGGGGAGTGGTGGCGTCGCGTTATACTACCAGTCCTGGCTGCCTGGCGGTGATCCGCGCGCACTGCTGGTAATTGTTCACGGGCAGGGCGACCACAGCGGCCGGTTTGGGCGCCTGGTCGAGCCGCTGGTGGCGGGCGGTTTTGGCGTGTATGGTTTTGACCAGCGCGGTTTTGGCCGCTCGCCGGGGCGCAAAGGGCACATCAACCGTTGGGAGGAATATGAGGAAGATGTCCGGGCTTTCCTGGCGCTTGTCCGGTCGCTGCAGCCTGGAAAACAGATCTTTCTCTACGGATACAGCCTTGGCTCGCTGGTTGTGCTGAACCATGTTCTCGAAAGGACAGGCGGTCTCAGCGGGGCCATCTTCAGCGGTTTGCCGATTCAATTGGGCCAACCGGCTTCACTTGCCCGGGTGTTGATAGCCCGTGTATTTTCGCGCCTGTGGCCCACCTTTACTTTGAGCCTTGACGACGACTTCAGCGGTGTGTCTCGCGACGCGACTGTTCTTGAAGCCCTGCGGCAGGATCCACTCCACCATGGCTGGGTGACCGCGCGTTGGGGCACGGAACTGCTGGCTGCGATCGCGCGGGTGGCGCAGCGGGCTGGTGATATCTGCCTGCCGGTGCTGTTCCTGCATGGCAGCGATGATCCTGCGGCGCTGGCAAGCGGCGTGGAACGCTACTTTGCGCAGGTGACTTATCCGGAGAAGATGCTCAAAATCTACCCCGGCGCCGGCATGAGATTCACAATGACCTGGACCACGCCCAGGTCGCCGCGGATATGATGGAATGGATGAGCGGTTACCTGACCCAAACAAATTCGTGAGTAGGTTATAATTTCTGGCGAGCAATGTGATAAACGCCTGGCGCGGTTGGTCAGGCTTTGACTGGAAAGGACCGCGCGACAGGACTGGCAAGGTTTTTGAGGAATCCAAAATGATTTTTTCCAATGGACAGTTTCGCTTTGTCTTTCGTCCTCGGGATTATGAAGCCGCGGTAGCTTTCTACCGGGTGGGCCTGGGACTTCCGGTTGACCACGAATGGGATTACGGCGGCGGCGACCGGGGCATTGTTTTCTATGCCGGCTCTGGCATGATCGAACTGCTTGGCAGGTCGCCTGGAGATCCCTATGTGAAACCCCAGGGCGTAGACATGCTCATCCAGGTCGACAGCGCCGACCGCTGGTTTGGTCTGGCCGGTGAGCGCAACCTGCCGGTGGCGCTGGAACCGACTACGTTTCCCTGGGGACACCGGATCGTGCGCCTGATGGATCCGGATGGGATCCTGGTCTCCCTGTTTGAGGTAATTTCACCAGCTCATTGAGCGGCCTGGGTGGTTTCATGACCGATGCATTGACGCCATTCCAGTATTCGTTGACTCGTGAAGCCAGGTCTTCGATCAAACCACATCGCCCGGCGGTGATCTGGTTTACCGGGCTGCCGGGGAGCGGAAAGTCTACCCTGGCGAATGCGGTCGAGGTGGAACTGTACCGTCGCTTTCGGGCCCACACGTATACACTGGACGGGGATAATGTGCGCGGTGGTTTGAACCGCGGCCTGGGGTTCTCGCCAGAAGATCGCGCCGAGAATATCCGCCGGATCGGGGAAGTGGCCCGCTTGTTTGTCGACGCCGGGCTGATCGTCCTGACAGCTTTTGTTTCTCCTTACCGGGCGGACCGGGATGGGGTGCGCGCTCGCCTGCCCGAGGGGACTTTTTTTGAGGTGTATGTCAGCTGTCCCCTGGCGGTGTGTGAGCAGCGCGACCCGAAAGGCCTGTATGCCCGCGCGCGCCAGGGGTTGGTCTCTGACCTGACTGGACCTCAGGCGCCGTATGAGGAGCCGCATAATCCAGAACTGATGCTCCTGACCGACCAGTGGCCTGAAAAGGAGTGTGTGGCCCGGGTGATTGAGATGCTGCAAGAACGAGGTATTTTATAAGTTGCTATGGACCATCTTGAAGAACTGGAAAACATCAGCGTGCGCATCCTGCGGGAGGCCTACGCTAATTTCAAAAACCTGGGCATGTTGTGGTCGATGGGAAAAGACAGCACCGTGCTGCTGTGGTTGACCCGCAAGGCCTTTTTTGGCCATGTTCCCTTTCCGCTCATTCATATCGATACGCATTATAAGATCCCGGAAATGATCGCTTATCGCGACCAGCTGACCCGCGAGTGGCGTTTGCCGATGGTGATTGGTTGGAACCCGCAGGCATTGGCTGAAAAGCAGACCTACCCGGATGGCAATGTCGACCGGATTACCTGCTGCAGCCTGTTGAAGTCGCTGGCGCTCAAAAATACCCTTAACGGGAAAGGGCTGCGCCTGCGTTACAATCACCTGTCTCAGCAGTACGAACCCGAGCCAAACCCGGAACCGTTTACGGGGGTGATTGTGGGGGCGCGAGCGGATGAAGAGGGGTCCCGCTCTAAGGAGCGTTATTTCTCGCCGCGCAACCAGCAGAATGAGTGGAAGATTGCTGACCAGCCGCCCGAGTTTTGGAACCAGTACAAAACTGACTTCGCCCCAGGCACAAACGTCCGTATCCATCCGCTGCTTGACTGGACGGAACTGAATATCTGGGAATACATCGACCGTGAGCAAATCCCAACGGTCTCGCTCTATTACAACCAGGGAGATGGTAAACGTTATCGTTCATTGGGCTGCTATCCGTGTACTTTCCCAATCGAGTCAGAGGCTCGAAACGTGCGCGAAATCGTCGAGGAGCTGAAGACGGGCCGGTATGCCAATATCGCCGAGCGCTCCGGGCGGGCTCAGGATAAAGACGATGGCGGCGGTTTAGAGACCCTGCGCCGGGAAGGATACATGTAAGCATGGCGACTCAGAATGCATCCATCATTACCCCTCGCTCCGAAGAAAAAATGGACGTGGTATTCGTCGGGCATGTTGACCATGGGAAAAGCACGATTGTTGGCCGGCTGATGGCCGACACCGGCAGCCTGCCTGAAGGCAAGCTGGACCAGGTCCGCCGAAACTGCGAGCGTAATTCGCGCCCGTTTGAGTATGCGCTTTTGATCGATGCGCTGAAGGACGAGAGCAGCCAGAATATCACCATTGATGCGGCCCGGGTGTTCTTTAAGTCGGCCCTGCGCCATTATATGATCCTGGATGCGCCGGGTCACATCGAATTCATCAAAAATATGGTTACCGGGGCAGCCCGGGCCGAGGCCGCACTGCTGGTGATCGATGCGGAAGAGGGCATCCAGGAAAACTCACGCCGGCATGGTTACCTGCTTAAAATGATTGGGATTCGCCAGGTGATCGTGCTGATCAATAAGATGGACCTGGTCGAGTACCGCCAGCCGGTTTTTGAGCGCCTGTGCGGCGAGTATGGCAGGTTCCTGGATGGGATCGGTGTGCAACCGATGTGCTACATCCCGGTCAGCGGGCGGGAGGGAGACAACGTAGCCCGGCCCAGTTCGCACATGCCCTGGTACGAGGGCCATACGATTCTAACGGCGCTGGATTCGTTCGAGAAATCGCGGGCGCTGATCGATCACCCGCTGCGCATCCCCGTTCAGGATATCTATCGTTTCACATTGTTTGGCGATGACCGGCGCATCGTGGCAGGGACGATCAACAGCGGTACGCTGCGGGTAGGCGACGAGGTCGTTTTTTATCCTTCTGGAAAGCGCAGCCTGGTAAAGACGATCGAAGCTTTTAACCGGCCGGTTCAGGAGAAAGCAGTCGCCGGCCAGGCAGTCGGGTTTACGCTGGAGCAGCAGGTGTACATCCAACGAGGTGAGATCGCTGCGCTGGCCAGCGAACCTCCGCCCAAGGTTTCGCGCAAACTGCGCGCCAGCCTGTTTTGGCTGGGCAGAGAACCCCTAACGACCCGTAAGCAATATTTGCTGAAGCTGGGTACCGCCCGGGTGCGGGCGCAGGTTGAGCGCATCGTCTCGGTTCAGGATGCAGCCAGTGGAGAGATCATCACCGGCCGCTTGCAAGTAGAGCACCACGAGGTGGCTGAAATTGAGCTTTTGCTGCAATCGGAGTTGGCCTTCGATCTTTCTGGCTCGCTGGTTGAGACCAGCCGTTTTGTGGTGGTCGATAACTACGAGATCAGCGGTGGCGGGATCATCCTTTCCGAGATTCTGGACAGCGAAAGCTGGGTTCGCGAGAATGTCATGCGCCGGAACCTGCGTTGGGTCCAGGGTGGGGTCACGCTCGAACAGCGCCAGGAACGCTTCAGCCAACGTCCCGCGCTGATCCTGATTACCGGCACGCGAGGCGTGGGGCGCAAGCGCCTGGCCCGTGAGCTGGAGAAAAGCCTATTCCAATCTGGCCGGTTTGTCTACTACCTGGGCTTTGGCAGCGTCATCTATGGAGTTGATGCTGACCTGAAACGCAATGGTAGCCCGGAATCACAGCAAGAGCATATTCGCCGCCTTTCAGAGGTGGCCCATCTTCTCGTTGACGCCGGGTTGATCCTGATCCTGACCGCGGTCGAGTTCACCCAGGATGACCTCAGGCTGATGCAGACGATTGTGGACCCGCAGTATATTGAAACCATCTGGGTAGGCGAAGCATTGACGACGGATATCCACTTTGATTTGAGGCTTGAAAGCCTGGAAAACGTGGAGAGCGCTGTAACGCAGATTCGCTATTTGCTTCAAGAACATGGGGTGATCTTCCGTTACTAGAGGATTCGGGCTGTGTTTGTTTTGCCCGGGCGATCCAGGCTCCCACACAGAACGACCATATCCAATGAGGAATAGGGATGGAGCGTGAATTCAATGTTTCTGCTGAGGAGATTGAGCGCACTTGCCAGGGTGAGCTTCCTGAACTGGTGATACAGGGTTTGGAACTGTTCAACCAGGGCAGCTACTTTGAAGCCCACGAAGCGCTGGAACTGGCCTGGCGGGCGGAAAAGGAGCCGGTTCGCGAGCTGTATCGCGGCATCTTGCAGATAGCGGTGGCCTATTATAAAATCCTGCAGGGCAACTACGCCGGGGCGGTAAAGATCTTCCTGCGCTCGCGTACCTGGCTGGGACCGTTCCCTAAATGCTGCCGTGGAATCGACCTGGCATCATTTCGTGCAGATTACAGCCGGGTGGAAGCTGAACTGTTGCGCCTGGGACCGGAGCGGATCGGGTGGCTTGACCGCGGCTTGATGAAGCCAATCCAATTTTCATTACCCGGCTAGGCCTTTTTCACCTGGGGCCATTGTGTAGACTGGACAGCATTCCACGGGCGAAGATAACACCAGATCGGGAGGAGATCAGATGACGAACGCAGAGGGATCGATGATTGGCAAGATTGCCCTGGTGACAGGCTCGGGCAGGGGGATTGGTCGGGCTATTGCGCTGCAGCTGGCGAAGGCCGGGGCAGATGTGATCATCAACTACCATCGCAACCAGGCCCAGGCTGAAGAAGTTGCCGGGCTGGCGCGTGAGATGGGCTGCCGGGCGCTGGTCGTGCGAGCCAATCTGTCGAAGGTGGAAGATATCGACCTGCTCTTTGATGCCGTGGCGGCTGAGTTCAATGGGTTGGATATCTTCATCAATAACGCTGCTTCCGGGTTCAACCGTCCCGCGCTCCAGCAGAAGGTAACCGGTTGGGATTGGACAATGAACGTCAACGCGCGTGCATTCCTGTTCGCGGCCCAGCGAGCAGTGCCGCTGATGGAGAAGCGCGGCGGTGGGCATATTGTGGCCATCTCGTCGCCCGGTTCGGTGCGCGTGTTGCCTGATTATGTGGCGGTCGGGGCCAGCAAAGCAGCGCTCGAATCGCTCACCCGCTACCTGGCGGTTGAACTGGCCGATAAAAGCATCATCGTCAATGCTGTTGCGCCGGGGATGGTCCTGACCGATGCCCTCAAGCATTTCGCTGTGCTGGGTGATCCACAGGTGATCGAGCGGAACGCCGCGAACACCCCGGCCGGCCGGCTGGTGACCCCAGAAGATGTGGCCGGCCTGGTGGAATTTCTTTGCTCCCCGGCTGCTTATATGATCCGCGGGCAGGTAATCACGATCGACGGCGGTTTTACCCTGACCGTTCCCCGCTAGAGAAAATCGGGGTGTAAAGCCCGGGTAACTTATTCCTCGATCAGAATCGCCCGCGCGGGCGCGCCATCTGAGCCGCCCAGCTTGAGCGGCAGGCAGTAAAGCTGGTAGAAACCGGCGGGAACGGCCGAAAGGTCGATTCCTTCAAGCACCACGACCTCTGCGCCCAACAGGGCGCGGTGGGTCGGGATGCTGTCACCGAATGGGGCGATGGAGAAATAGTCAATCCCGACAAATTTCACGCCGCGCTCCAGCAGGTAAGCGGCCCCGTCCGGCCCGACGGCGGTAAACTCCTTTTGGAACGGCAGCCCGGGCTGTTTCCAGTACTCAGAGTTGCGGGTCTTGAGCAGGACGCGCTCGATCCCCGCGGCGATCCCGGCTTCTTTCAAGTCTTCTGCGGAGATCAGGAGGCAGTCAGCCGGGAGCTCGATGACCTGGGCCGGCCCCACCAGGGCGTTGAGGGCCAGGCTCTCAATCGTCTTGCCATCCGCGATGAAGTGATAGGGCGCGTCGACATGGGTGCCGGCGTGAACGCTGAGCGCCAGGCGGGAGACATTGTTGTGCTCGCCATCTTCCATCTTCGAGACGCGTTCCAGGACGACGGTTGGGTCGCCCGGCCAGACTGGCAAGGAAGGGGTGACGGTCAAAGAAATATCATGGATCTTCATCGAAAACCTCCTGTATTCTTGAGTAACTGGTGGGCCTGGCTTACCAGCCGGCCGCGGTAAATATATCGGAAAGAAATGTCTCTCGCTCGATGGAGTCCATCGGGCGAGGCCTGGCATAATCTTCGAGCAGCGCGGTGAGTAATTCGGTCTGGATATGCCGGCCGTTATAGAAATAGTGCCGGTCGACAAACTCGCGGCGTGTGCCCGGGACGGGAATATCCATCTGGTCGAAGAAAAGGTTCCCCAGGCCAAAGTGGATAAAGGCGCCGTTGTAGAATTCCATCGTTTGCGGAAAATGCGCCTGGCTGCCGCTGACAATCACCGCACCCGCATCGACCGCCGCGCGGAAATTGCGCTGCTGGTGTTCCGAAGGTGGGTGAACATACACTTCGTAATATTGGAATGTAACGATGGGCAGGTACCCTTCGCCGCGCAGCCGGGTGATTTCTTCCAGCATCCAGGCGTAGTCTTCGCAGGCTGCCACGCCAGGTTGGTTTTCTGTGGCCCAAACGGCGGTCGGCCCAACCGGGTTGCAGCCGATAAAGGCCAGGTGGTTGCCATTATGCTCGATCAATGCTGGCTGGCGGGCCTCTGCCAGGTTGGCGCCGCCGGCAAAGTACGCCCAGTTGCGCTGTTCGTACAGGTCGAGCGAGTAGGTGAACGCCTTGCGTCCCCAGTCGTTGTTGTGGTTGCCGCTCAGCTCGACCACATCTGTTCCCAGGTAGTCAAGCAGCTCGATGTATTCTGGCCGGCTGCAAAACAAGGGACTGTCTGAGTAAGGGTTCGCCAGCGGGCAGTCTTCATTGAAGGATAATTCGTTGCTGATATGGGCGAGATCCGCTTCCAGTAGCCAGGCGCGGATATCCTGTCCGGGGTAGGTGGTGCCCAGGGTGTCCATCTTGTGGCCGGTCGCGCGAGTCAGTGCAGTGACGCCAGTCATGACCAGCTCGGTCAGCCGGTCAGGATCGCGGTTGCTGCCTGGGAACAGGCTGGCGCCGGCGGGTATCTTTTCTGCCAGCCGGTCCAGCGCCTCAGGCTGGCCAGTTACGCCAAACCAAACCGAAAGGGGATAATCATCCGGGATCAGGCCCTTATCTAGCGGCGAGCGGCCATCCACGCGCAGCACTTTCCAGCGCGGTTCGATCTGCTCGAATGGAATGAGAGCCCAGGCTGAGCGATCTGACCAGGCTGCATCCAGGACCTGGTCGTCGGGCAGTTCTACCAGGCGTCCATCGCTGGCCGGTCCCCAGCGGGCTTCAAAGGCAGCCCGGGTGCTGGATGAAAGCAGCAACGGCCCGTTGAACGCATTTCCAGCTTCGCCTCGCCAGGCGCGCAGGATCTCATCCAGGCTGGTTTCATCGGTCAGGGTGGGAAAGGGCGCTGCCAGGGCATAAACCCAGCTTGAGCGCATCTGCGGGTCGCCCCGGATGGCGCCGATTTGAATGTTTGCCTCGGCTTCCGCCTGGGCCTGTCGGGCTTCGCGGGGTAAGTTCAGCCCATCCAGCAGCGCCTTGGGCAGCCCGGGGTCCAGCCAGATGATCATTTCGTGGACAGGCTGCGGGGTGGCGGTCGGTGGAAGGGTGTGCGTTACAGTCGGCAAGATGGGTTGGAATGGCGTTGGGGTCCTCTCGACGATCGATGGAAAAAGCTTCTGGACCTGCTGCGACACCTCGGTTGCCAGGGCAGGCGAGCACCCGGCTGCCAGGAAGAGCAGCAGGAGGAGGAGCGGGCGAGTGGTTCGGACGGGTAGCTTCTTCATGGGTATGCTTCTGGGGTCAGTTCTGTTTGTTTCATTCCCCGCTCCATTCACTCAACGAGAAGATTTCTTGCAACAGGGCGTTTCGTTCCCCGGCTGTCATCGGGCGCGGCCGGGCCGACTCTTCCAGGAGTGTGGTCAGTAGCTCGACGCCCAGGTAGCGGCCATCATAAAACACGTGCCGGTCGATGAACTGCTGGCGAGCTTCTGGCGGATTCATCTGATCGAAGAATAGATTGCCCAGGCCGTAATGGACAAAACTGTCCTCAACAAACGTCATTGTCTGGGGAAAATGGGACTGGCTGCCACTGACGATCACCGCCCCTGCGCGCGCCAGGCGCCGGAAATCCGGCGCTGCCTGGGCTACGTTGGGCTGGTAGGTGTCGGATTCGAAAGCCTGCAGGGTGACAATTGGCAGGTAGCCTTCAGCGCGAAGGTGCTGCACTTCGAGCTCCAGTTTATTGATTTGGCAGGGCGCGGCTCCTGGCTCATCGGGGGTGGCCCAGACAGCCTCGGGGCCGGCCGGGCTGCAGCCGATGAAAACCAGCCGGTTGCCGTTGTGGTCGACGAACAGCGGGCGCCGTGCCTCTTCCAGGTTTGCCCCACCGCCAAAGGTTTGCCAGCCCTTTGCCCTGTACATTTCGAGCGTATCAAAATAAGGCTGAAACCCCCAATCCAGGTTGTGATTACCGGTGAGTTCGACGATATCTGTCCCAATAAATTCCAGGAGCTGGATATATTTAGGATGGCTGCAAAAACGCATATCGGCGCGCAGTGGGCCGGGTTTTGGGCAGTCCTGGTAGAATGACACTTCATTACTGATATGGGTCAGGTCGGCGCCGGAAAGCCAGGTGCGGATGTCGCGAGCCGGGTAGGTCACCCCCTTTTCCTCCATGACCTCGCCGATATGCCGGGAAAGTGCAGTGACCCCGGTCATCACCAGGACGGTCAGCTTTTGAGGGTCCCGGTTCGTGGGCAGTTGCAGCGCTGCCGGTAGGGAGTTGAGCGCTGCTTCGGTTCCGGCCAGCCGAATCGGCGCCGCCAGCGGGTAGCTGGCCGGGTCAAAGGTCCGCTCGAGCGGCGACTGACCATCCACGCGCAGTATTTTCCAGCGCGGTTCGAGTTCCTCGAAGGGCAGGATCGCCCAGGCGGGTTGTTCCTGCCAGGCGGTTTCTAGCAGGTCAGCCGCTTCGACCGACTGCACCCGGCGCGGGTCTGCCGGCCCCCACAGGTTTTCCAACATCACCCGGGTTTGCGGGGCTACCAGCAGAGGTGCCCCTGCGAAAGGCCCACCTGGCTTACCCTGCCATGCCCGGAGCAGGTCTACCGCCTCGACTTCGTCTACCAGGGTTGGGAAGGGCGCTGCGACGGCGTAAACCCAGTAGGTGGCCGGGCTGGCGGAGGAAATTTCGAGCCACAGGTTGGCTTGCTCGCGGGCAGAGCTGATCGAAACGCCGACTGGCGGCGCCAATCCCTTTCGCAGGCCCTCGGGCAGATCCTCGTCCACCCACAGCACCGGCCGCGCCGGTGTTGGTTCGGGCAGCGCCGCTGCAGTAGGAACCGCGATTGTTTCCTGGGAGAGCACGGCCGGCGCAGAAGGGGTCTGCTGCGGGGCTGGCGTGTTTTCGCCATATGCCTGGCCCGGGATCGGCTGCGCGCATCCAGACAGGACCATCAAGGCCAAGATCAGGGGAAGCAGGGCGCTGCCTGGTCTATGAAAAACGCGAAATAACAAACCATCCTCCAGGTTGCGGTACTGGGGTTATTATACCTGTACATTTTGATCGATTTTGAGAGCGATACCGGTTAGAATCAATAAGATGTTGTGATTCTTCGGCGAGGGTTTCCCGCGCCTGCGGCACCTGGGCGTGCCGTTTCGCGGGCTGCCTGGCGCGATACCACCAAAAATGGAGTTGCCGTTTCTATGCGCGAAGTAGCTGTTTTGGGAATAGGGCAGACCCCGGCAGACGAGCATTGGGATCAATCACTGCGCGAGCTGGCCGGCAAAGCGGTGCTGGCCTCAATGCAGGACGCCGGCCTTGAAAGCGTCGAAGGCCTGTATGTGGGCAACATGATTTCCGGCGCGGCCAGCCACCAGCAGCACCTGGGTGTCTATATCGCGGATTGGGTGGGCCTGCAGCATGCCTCTGCCCTGCGCGTCGAGGCGGCTTGCGGCTCGGGATCAGCCGCATTTCGGGCAGCGCTTATGGCGGTCGCCTCAGGCGTGCTAGACACAGCGATCGCCGTAGGGGTGGAGAAGATGACCGACTCGCCCGGTACGGAAATTACAGCCCAGTTAGCCACGGCGGCGGACGCGGATTGGGAACTGGACCAGGGCGTGTCATTTGTGGCGCTGAATGCTTTGATCATGCAGCGTTATATGCACGAATACGGTTGGAAGCGCGAACACTTTGCGCCGTTTTCAATCAATGCCCATGCAAATGCCGTCCACAATCCTTTTGCCCGGTTTCATGAGCCGATCAACGAAGCACAGTATTTACGGGCTCCAATGGTGGCCGACCCGATTAACCTGCTGGATGCCTCTCCAATGGCAGATGGCGCCGCTGCCGCATTGCTGGTGCCGGCTGATATGCTGCGCCGGGGAGGGAAAGGTGCGGCGCAGCGACTCATCACCGTAGCGGCTTCCGCGGCAGCGACCGACACCATTTCGATCCATAACCGGCGTGATGCGTTGTGGTTGAGCGCTGCCGAGCGCTCGGCCGGCGAAGCTTACCGCCAGGCCGGGGTCCAACCGGGACAGATCGACGTGTTTGAAGCGCACGACGCATTTACCATCATGGCGGCTTTGTCGCTGGAAGCGAGCGGTTTTGCCGAGCGCGGGCAGGGGCCGCGCCTGGCGCTGGACGGCGAGATTGGCATCCGGGGACGCGTGCCAATTGCAACTCGTGGCGGGCTGAAGGCGCGCGGCCACCCGGTCGGGGCGACCGGCATGTACCAGATCGTTGAGGTTGTACAGCAGCTGCGGGGTGAAGCTGGAGAAACCCAGGTGGCTGATGCGCGAATTGGCATGGCCCAGAACATTGGCGGAAGCGGCTCAAACATTTTGACCCACATCCTGCGTTCCGGGTAAGCCAAAACACTTCTTCATAATTCGCGTTAAAATAAACTCTATGCAGCTAACAAAAGATCACCTGCACGCCTATCGGGCGCAGACATTTCGAACTGCTCCCGGACTGCGGTTGGCCTCAGCCGAAGAGGCAGTCGAACACGTCAATCAGCGTGGTTATGTCTTCTTCTGGCCGGTGAAGAATGTGCTGATGCCCAGCTTGTGGGTAGCCGCCGCCGGCGACCGGCCTGTACCAGATGAGCATGATGACCCGGGGCATGTGACCTGGGGCTGGAAGGATGGCATGCTTGGTAAGGGGCACTGGTATTATGGACGGGTGCTGCGCAAGAAGAATACTTTTATCTCTCTGGATGTTCTTCCTTACTTTTATGCGTTATCCCCGAATTATGGGGATCCAGATGAGGATTACCTGATTGATTACGAGCAGGGTCGCCTGACTGCCGCAGCGAAAAATATCTATGAGGTGCTCCTGCGCCAGGGGCCGACGGATACCATCGCGCTGCGCAAGCAGGCCGGGTTAGCCAGCCAGGCGGCCAATTCCGAGTTTAATCATGCCCTCGATGAACTCCAGACTTCCTTCCGGGTCTTACCGGTTGGGGTGAGCGAAGCCGGCGCATGGCATTACTCATTTGTTTACGACCTTGTCCCTCGCCATTTCCCTGACCTGATCGAGCGCGCCCATCCAATTAGCGAGCCGCAGGCGCGGCAAAAGCTGCTGTCACTGTACCTGACCGCGGTTGGCGCTGTGCCGTATAAAGAAATCCAAAAGGTGTTTGGCACGCAGCCGATGAACTTATCACCGGTCGTTTTGGAGCGAGACTTGAGAAGAATGGAGGAGCGGGGAGTGATCCGCCGCGAGGTTGTCATTGAAGATATCCCCGGGCTTCACCTGGCAATCAGCGCGCTGTTCGCAGGGTAGCCAGGCGCTTTTCAAGGGCGTAGGCCGGGGACAGCATGTATAATGAATGGGTGAACGGAAATTTGCTTTCACAGGCAAAATGACTACCGAGCTATATGTTTCCGAGGAGCCAGCAATGATGGAATTCCACGTTTCACGCCAGGCCCGCGATCGCTACCAGTTTGAGGACGCCCTGTTTTCCCTGCAAGGGGACGTGTTGTTTGCGAATTTCCAGGCTGCCCGGGCCTTTGCTCAGAAAATGAACCAGAAGAGGGATCTGGTCAACCATCCTGAGCGGGCCGTCCAGGCCGGGGATATCAACGCGATGGGGTTGATTGACGAGATCCTCCACTATGTAACTGGTCTCTATAGGCGGCAGGCAAACCCACAGGCGATGGCCCAGGCCCTCGCGTGGCTGAAAGGACGGATTGGCAGCCGTGAGGTTGACCGCGCACTGGTTCTGTTTGCCACGGAGTTTCCTCCGCTGGCCGTGTACCGCGGAGAAGTTTCCCTGGCGGAATACTTAGAAGGTAGTACCGATGGGGTTCCTAATCCCCAGCTGATATTGGAAGAAATGTTGATGCTGTGGTTGGGCAATAAAAACCCCGCGTATTCTCCCTTTACGGAGCTTTTTGATGACCGGCGGCTCTCCGAGGAAACGGTGTATTCGCACATCCTGGCGGAACTGCACCAGTTTTTTGAAGAGCAGCCCTATTTTGGACCAGACAACCAGAATCTGATTGATATGCTGCGCAGCCCGGCGGTGGCTGTACCGTACTCATTGTTTGGGCAGTTGGAATATATGCGCGACCGGTGGGCCGGTCTGTTGGGTGAGTTCCTGGCGCGCCTGCTGAGCAGTATTGACCTGATCCGTGAAGAACAGATGCAGCGCGGCTTTTTTGGGCCAGGCCCGATCGAAGTGCCGGTCTATGATGCCTGGGGCCAGGCCTTGGAGGCAGAGAACTTCAGCCCTGACCGTGATTGGATGCCGCGACTGGTTCTCATTGCCAAGAACACCTATGTTTGGATGGACCAGCTCAGCCAGACTTACGAACGCAAGATCAGCCGCCTCGACCAGATCCCCGATGAGGAATTGGAAAAGCTGGCCCGCTGGGGATTTACGGGCCTGTGGTTGATTGGGTTGTGGGAGCGCAGCCGCGCATCCGCCCGCATCAAGCAGCTGATGGGCAACCCGGAAGCAATTGCCTCGGCTTATTCGCTCTTTGATTACCGCATTGCCGATGATTTGGGCGGAGAAGAGGCTTACCGGGGGCTGCGCGAGAAAGCCTGGCGGTATGGGATCCGGTTGGCCAGCGACATGGTTCCTAACCACATGGGGATCGATTCGAGCTGGGTTGCCGATCATCCTGATTGGTTCCTCTCGCTGGATTACAGCCCCTTCCCGTCCTATTCATTTACCGGAATGGATCTCACCAGTGACAGCCGGGTCGGAATCTTTTTGGAAGATCATTACTATACCCGGTCAGATGCGTCGGTCGTGTTTAAGCTGGTTGATCATCGCAACGGCCGCGAAACCTATGTCTATCATGGCAATGATGGCACGACAATGCCCTGGAACGACACGGCCCAACTAAACTACCTGATGCCAGAGGTGCGTGAAGCGGTCATCCAGACGATCCTGGCGGTAGCCCGGCGCTTCCCCATCATCCGCTTTGATGCGGCGATGACCCTGGCCAAGCTGCATTATCAGCGCCTGTGGTTCCCACAGCCTGGCACGGGCGGGGCAATTCCGACGCGGGCTGAGTTTGGACTGACCAAAGAGCAGTTCGACCAGTTGATGCCGGTCGAGTTCTGGCGTGAAGTGGTTGACCGGGTAGCCCAGGAAGCGCCGGATACCCTGCTGCTGGCGGAGGCATTCTGGTTGATGGAAGGCTATTTCGTGCGCACATTGGGGATGCACCGCGTTTATAATAGCGCTTTTATGAATCTGCTGCGAAACGAGGATAATGCCAAATACCGGCAGTTGATGAAGAACACGCTCGAATTCGAACCAGAAATTCTTAAACGCTACGTCAATTTCATGAACAATCCTGACGAACGGACGGCGGTTGACCAGTTTGGCAAGGGCGATAAATATTTTGGGATCGCGGCTGTCATGGCCACAATGCCCGGCTTGCCGATGTTTGGTCACGGACAGGTCGAGGGATACTCGGAAAAGTATGGCATGGAATTCAAGCGGGCCTATTGGAACGAGCAGCCTGATCCAGATCTGGTTGAACGACACCGGCGGGAAATCTTCCCGTTACTTCATCGCCGGTCGCTGTTTGCCGGGATGGATAATTTCTTGTTGTTTGACTTTTTTACAGACGACGGTGGGGTCAATGAAGATGTTTACGCTTACTCCAATGGTCTTGGAGAGGAGCGGGCATTGGTTGTTTACCACAATAAATTCGGCGATACAGCCGGCTGGGTGCGAATTTCGACGGGCTTTTCTGTGAAGAGCCCGGATGGCCAGCGCTCAATTGTGCAGCGCACCCTGGGTGAAGGGCTTAACCTCCACGCAGGCCCGCGCACCTACTGCCTGTTTCGAGACTCGATCACGGGGCTAGAATACATTCGGCCGAGCCAGGACCTGGTTGAGCAGGGGCTGTTCCTTTCACTTCATGCTTATCAATATCACGTTTTCCTCGATTTCCGCGAAGTCGTGGATGACGACTGGGGCTCTTACCGCCGTTTGAACGAATACCTGGGGGGCCGCGGCGTGCCGGCGGTGCAAAATGCCCTGCAGGAACTGATGCTTCAACCTGTCCTTCAACCGGTGCGCGAAATTATTAACCCGGGTTATCTGCGCTTCCTGATGGAAGCTCGCCTGAAATCGGTTGACCAGGATTTGCCTCCCCAGCTTCTACCCGAAGCTGCCGGGAAGCTGGACAGGCTGCTCGATGGTATTGAACGTTTCACCGGCAGTTCTCAGGGCCGCGAGCGACTTCAAGACGATCTGCGCGCTGGCCTGCGCCTGGCGCTTTCGCTGCCCAGCCTGTCTGAACACTATCCACTGCCCGGATCGAAGAAATACCAGGAGGCGGTGAATTACCTGGAAACCGTTCCGGGTGAAACAGAAGAGCCTGCCTGGACTCTTCTCTTTTCCTGGCTGTTCCTTCATAACCTGGGTCGCCTCGTCCGCCCGGACGATTTTGAGCCGCTGACCGCCAGTTGGATCAGCGAGTGGCAGTTCGGCCGGGTTTTACAGGAGACTGCCCGCGGGATGGGCATGTCGGAAGATGAGGCCCGCCAGCTATCCAGCGTAATACGAATCCTGATCGACCAGCAGCGCTGGGTTCGGGCTGAAGGGAAAAAGAATCCAGATGAGTTGATGACCGGGTGGCTGTCCAACAGCGATATCCAGCGCTACCTGGACGTTCACCGTTTTGAGGAAGTGCTGTGGTTCAACAAAGAACGGTACGAGTCGTTCGTATGGTGGATGGCTGTCCTGGCTGTGTTCGAGACTGTTTTCGAGGCGAAAGCCAGCGCGCCCCTGCTGATCGAACGCTTGCTATCGGTCTATCAACTGGTGAAAAAACTGGTCCAGGCTGGAGAGAAGTCTGGGTATAAGGTCGCCCGGCTGTTAGAGAATTTGCGGTGAGTGTTGTGTTGGCCGGTATTTATGATCCGCGCTGGCAGCCTTAGAAGCATGCGCTCATGAATTTTCTTTCCAGAACCGGCTGGCCCGCTGCCAGTGCCATTGGAAAACTTCCACCGCGCTGAGATTGGATCGCGAACTGCGAACCTCAGCCAGATTGGTCACCGCCAGCGGGAACAGGCTGGCGCCGGTGGCTTTCTCGGTCAGCCAGACTGCCCGAGCAGCATAGGCCACATTGTTGCGCGGTTCGATCCGGTCGAAGTCATCAAAGAACCAGCCGCACGAGGTGAAGATTCGCTGGCGCTCGAACTGTGCATCGAGCAGCAGCTTGATTAAGTGCCGGTCTGCTTCGTTTGGTGAAGCAACCCCTTGCGAGGCAAGTAAATCCTCCAGGGTCATCTCACCCAGGATCACGTGGATATAGCGGTGGCGCAGCTCCCATGGATCTACCGGGTATCTCAACATGGTTTCCAGGTATTGCTCATTGATCGCGTTGCCCAGCTGATCGAGCGCCTGGCGCAGGGGGTATTTCCAACGGCTGTTCGGCGCGCAATCGCATGTGTCCATCCACCGCGCCACCCCATGGTAGCAGCTCCAGGAGGTCTTCTGGCGGATCGTCATGGTTTGCTGGACAGGATGGCGGCGAAGCCACAGGGCCGGGTAAATGGCGGTGATGGGCTGCTGTTTGAGGGCGCCATCCATCAGGTAGGCCAGGAATTTGTCTCGAAAGGGCTGGTGATGTCCATACAATTCCCCGTCGGAAGCGGTCATCACCAGTTGGGGCTTTTCTGCCTGCCCCCAATCGCGTTGAAATTTTGGGAGGATGCCTTCCGAGACGAACTGGTCAGCATTCACCGTGGCTGCCGGATGGAAGCTGATTAATGTGCTCAAATCCTGGTTATAAAAGAAGACAGTGATGCTATTCCCATCGGGGAGGTCGACCCGGTAGGGCTGAGACGGATCAAGGGATTCGGTATCCGCTTGCCAGGGCGCCAGGATCGTGAACTCGATTCCGCAGCTTGCCAGCACCATCAGCGTTTCGTCGTCGACCGCCGTTTCGGGCAGCCACATGCCCTGCGGTTGATGCCCAAAGTAGTGGACAAAATTAGCGATTCCCCACTTCACCTGGGTGATCTTATCCGGCAGGCTGGCCAGGGGCAGGATGGTGTGGTTGTAAGCCTGCGCCATGCCGTTGCCAACCCCGTGCTTTTGATAGGTCTTCCGCTCCTGCTCAACGATTAGCTTTAGGGTGTCCGGGTCGTAGCGGATCATCCATTCCAGCAGAGTTGGCCCGATATTAAAGCTGATGCGTTCGAAATTACCTAGCTGAGCATTTGGCTGGTAGCACTGCGCGTTAATGCGTTCGTTCCAGTTCCGATATGGCGCAGAACCCGGTTCGACAGGGATTTCACCAGTCTGAGGATCTTCGCGCGGTGGTTGGTAAAAGTGTCCATGTACGCAAAAAGCCATGTTGTCGGTTGTCAAAGAGGCACCTCTGCTCTTATGATGTGGAACCCTGCTTCGGGTTTGCTTTTCGCCTGGATGGGGTTAAGTATCCCAACTGGCGGTTAAATCGTTCTGGCATCAGCCCGAACAAGCGCGGCAGCGTATCCAGCTCGCAGGTTCGGTCGGCAGCCAGGTAATCCTGCCAAAAAACGGAAAGGGGGAAGTTTTTAAAGCTGTTTTCCAACAGGACTGCCAGGATGCGAAGATAGGCCGGGGAGGTCGATAAGATCCAGCGATGGGTCTGAGAAGCCTCCATAACAATCTGGACGGTCTGGCGGAAGGTCAGGAACTCAGGCCCTCCAACAGCGTAAAGCTGATTTATTGTACCGGGTTCTTCCAGCGCGAGGGTCATACAGGTGACCAGATCTTCGACCCAAAGCGGCTGGATCCGTGTTTTTCCATCCCCTGGGAGCAAAAAGATTCCAGGAGAGAGGCGCAGCAGGCGAGCCAACTCGGTAGTAAACTGGTCGCCTGCCCCATAAACCAGGGCCGAACGGAATATGGTATAGGCGAGACCGGATTGAATGATATAGTTTTCAGCGATCGCCTTTGATTTTAGGACCGGATAAGCTGAGGCGCGGTCTGCCCCCAGGTGGCTGATGTAAAAGAAACGCTTAACGCCGGCTTCCGCGGCAACCGCCGCAATTGTGCGCGTGCCTTCAATATCCACCCCAAAAAGGTCTGCCTGGCTTCCTTTGCGCTCCGAACCTGCCAGGTGGTAGATCACATCGATGCCCTTCATGGCAGCCCGCAAACCCCGTTCATCCCGCAGCCCGCAGATGACAGCTTCAATTGAGATGCCGCGGGGCAGGTTAGGAGATGACGCCGATGGGCGCAGCAGGGTACGAACCTGCATTCCCATCGAAACCAGATGCCGAATCAGCACCTGGCCAATAAAACCAGTTCCTCCAGTAACCAGGATCATTCTAGGTGAATTATAGCAGAGGAACCACCGGATGGCCTCCTGGCATGGTTCTTGCTACTCCTGGTTAGCAAGAGACACAATCGGATTCCAGCCAATTTTACGCTTTTCTCACACACCTGACCTATGACTTCAAATTCCCTGTCCCCATCTTCCAAGCAGAATAGCTCTCGCTGCGGGTTCCACTATTTTCCCGACACAGTCCATTATCGGGAGAGCGACCTCCTCACCTGGCTGCCCGAATTGCAAGCCCTGGGCGCCGGATGGCTCGTTATGCGCTCTGAGCTTGACCGGGCAATCCCAGAATTTTTCTTGCGTGGTTTGAAAGCAGCCCGCATCGAACCCGTGGTTCAGTTCCAGATGGCGCCAGATCGACTGACTGACCTGAAAGAAGCCGGCACTTTGCTGGAAGTGTATGCACGCTGGGGGGCCCGGTATGTAATTTTCTTTGATAAGCCGAACGCCCGCGCCTCCTGGGCAGCGACCGGCTGGGTGCAGCAGGACCTGGTTGAGCGGTTCCTCGATCGCTACCTGCCGCTGGCTAACCTGGCGGTTGGCCTGGGTCTGGTGCCTGTCTTCCCGCCGCTGGAACCCGGAGGGAATTATTGGGATACTGCCTTTTTGTCGAGCGCGCTGCAGGACATCCAGCGTCGCCGTCAAGAGGCTATATTAAGCAACCTGGTTCTTTCGGCCTATGCCTGGACTGGTGGACATTCGCTGGATTGGGGGGCCGGCGGGCCGGACCGGTGGCCCGGAGTGCGTCCCTACCAGCCTGCCGATCTGGGACAAGATCAGCGTGGTTTCCGAATCTTTGATTGGTATCAGGCAGTCGCGCAAAATGCGCTTCAACAGGTTTGTCCCATCCTATTACTGCAGGCTGGCCTGCCGGCTGACCCGGAAAATCTGCCGGTCGAGGCGATCCAGTCGCCCGTGTATACAGAGTCGTGCGCGAATATTGCCCGGATGATTGCCGGCGAGCCGGTGGACGATCCCGACGCGGAAGGCCGGGTTTTCACCGAAATCCCACCTGAGGTAATCGCGTGCAACTTCTGGCTGCTCAGTGCGGATTCTTCCGACCGGTTCGCTGCGCAAGCCTGGTTTCAGGCGGATAATCGCCAACATGCCCTGGTCAACATTTTGCGTGAGGACCTGCGCGAGCGCAAAGCGCGCCAGGCCAGCGCCCTGGCTGAGGCTTCTGCTCGCCCTATCCAGCACTATTTGCTGCTGCCCGGTTCAGAGTGGGGCGTATCTGATTGGTATCTGGAAGTGATCCGGCCGTTTGTGAAAAAGCACCGCCCGACGATTGGGTTTTCGGTTGATGAAGCCGGGCGAGCCTCCCGGGTGACTGTGGTCGGAAATGCGTTGAACTATCCAGAAGACCTGATCGATCGCCTGCAAAGTGCCGGTTGTTTTGTCGAGCAAATTAGTGGAGATGGCACAAATATTGCAACCCAGTTGGCAGAGAGGTAAATATGAACATGATCCCTGCTCCTAAATCTGCTCCTGATCCTTCAAAGGTTACTCCGATGGTCGTTTGCAAACCGGTAATCAAGATCCTTGGATTGGGCGGCGGCGGCTCGAACGCTGTCAATCGCCTGATCGAACTTGGTTTGCAGGATGTGGAGTTCATCGCTGCCAATACAGATACCCAGGCCCTGCAGCAAAGCCTGGCGCCCAAGAAAATCCAGCTTGGCCCCCACCTGACCCGTGGTTTAGGCGCAGGTGGAAATCCAAAGACCGGCGAGGCCGCGGCTGAAGAGAGCTACCGCGAGCTTGCCGCTGCATTAACCGGGGCTGACATGGTTTTCCTGACGGCCGGGATGGGCGGTGGAACCGGGACTGGATCAATTTCTGTGGCAGCGCGGATTGCTCGAAAGCTGGGAGCCGTTACCGTCGCAGTAGTGACCACGCCATTTTCTTTTGAGCTGGGCCGGCGCCAGCAGAATGCCAGGGAGGGCCTGGCCCGTTTGCAGCCCCATACCGACACACTGATCGCCGTCCCCAATGATCGGCTGCTGCAAATTGCTCCGCGCAAGCTCACGCTTGACCTGGCCTTTCAGATCGCCGACGATGTGCTGCGGCAGGGCATCCAGGGCATCGCCGAACTAATCACCCAACCCGGGTTGATCAATGTCGATTTTGCGCATGTGCGAGAAGTTATGCGGTTTGGTGGGGGAGCGCTGATGTCGATTGGGCTTGGCGAAGGGGAAAACAAGGCTTGCAAGGCAATCGAGCAAGCCCTACACCACCCGCTGCTCGAATCGATCAGTATCGAAGGCGCGACCGGCATCATTGCAAACTTCACCGGCGGGCAGGACCTGACGTTCATCGAGGTGGTTGAGGCGTTGAACCACCTTCACGAACAGACCAACCACCAGGCGGATATAATCCCGGGCATCATCAACGATCCATGCATGGGAGATCGGGTCCAGGTGATTCTGGTGGTGACCGGCCTCGGGGCGACACCCATTGAGACCGCTCTGCCACTGCAGAAACCAAAGAGCCAATCCCCAGCGGGCGATACTCGCCCGGCTGTTCCGACCGAGCCACTGGAAGTGGTTGCCAGGCCGGTAGCCACGACCATGACAGGCCCTGCGATGGTCCATCCCTCGCCGGTGGACGTTTCTGGAACTGCCCCAAATGACCTGGATTTACCGGCATTTCTACGCCGCCGGTTTCGCCAGGGTCAGTAAATTTTGCTAATGGATGATGGTCTCTGCGATGAACCAGCAAATTTTAGCCAGCCTGTGTAATCAGATTTACCGGCGTTTTCCCGAAACGGCTGGATGCCGGCCTAAAGTACAGAATCGTCCCGGTGAGCAAGTACTGCTCGTTTTTCGTGGCAGCGCTCAAACCGCAGATGGCCATACACTGTCTCGCACCGTGCGCGTGGTGGCCAGCATGGAAGGGAAGATCTTGAAAGTTTCTACTTCTCGTTAGGGCCGGGTTTCCGGTCGACAGGAGGATTAATGAACCGCAGTGTTTTCTCTCGAATTGAGCTGGTTTTTTGGAACTTCACAATCCAGGCCCTCAGCCGGCCTGGGGTTGCCCGGACTTTTTTACGTGAGGCAATCCGCTTGATGCGGAATTCCGAAATGTCTGTATGGGGAATCCTGTTAGGAATTAGCGCAGTTGTTGGCCTGGTGAGTGGATACCTGTTCTATTTTTTTGCTGCCAGCTTAAGGTAATTTCATGAAGTTACGGGTTCAGATTTGGCTGATCCCGCTCTTGCTTCTGCTTTTGAATGGGATCGCGATTGAAAAGGTACAGGCAGCCAAAGGGGAGCCGGGTACATCCGGGTTTGGTTTTGGCGCCGTAATCTATCCACAGGATCCAGATATCCAGCAAGCGATGGCCCTGGCTGTGGATCTGGAACTGGATTGGATTCGGGTACCGGTGGCCTGGAAGGATTACCAGGCGTATCAGGATGGCCCGGTTCGCCTGGAGCCGCTGGATTTGATAATGCAGACAGCCGGGCAGAATGATCTGGCGGTGCTGGTCAGTATTTCAGACCCTCCCGACTGGGCCTTAACCGGTTCTGGTCCTGATGCGGATCAGGCTGCTCGCTTTGTCCAGGCGGTGGTCCGCCGGTTTCCGAAGACGTTAAGGGCCGTTGAATTGTTTCCAGGAGCAAATACCCGTCAGGCATGGGGCGCTGAGCCGGACCCGCAAGCTTATCTTCACCTGTTCCAAAAAGTGGACCAACTGCTCCATGATGAACCCGAACCGGTCCTGCTGGTGGCTGCCGGGCTCCGCCCCCTGCCATTTCTTCACCCCACCGGCGATATGGATGACCTTGCGTATCTTCAAAAGCTTTACCGGCTGGGCGCTGACCAATCCATGCCGGTGATCAGCCTCCAGTATTTTCAACCTGCCGAAGATCCTTTGCTGCCGCCGACCGGGCGAGAAAAGCAGGCACTGCGCCATTATGAAAATGTCCGCCAGGTTATGATCAAAAATGATCATCAATCAGGCATGATTTGGATTACCCACTTAAGCCTTCCTTCCGGTACAATTAGGGTTGCGGGTTCGGTGACGACCTATCAGGAAGCCCAATCCGCGTGGTTGAGCCAGGCATACGTGCAGTTGAGATCGCAGTTGTACATTGGAGCAGCTTTTTTGCCGAGTTTAAATTCTACCGGGGAGGAGACCGCGGAGGAAGTACTTAGCCTGCTCAGGGAAACGGGTGAGATCCATCCCTTTTATCCGATAATGCGCCAGATGATCCGCCTCAACCAGGCTGGCTCTCTGGCGGCAGTCCCTGGCAGGGCAAAGGAGGGGAGCTTCGAAAAGATGCGGCCTTAGTTATTTCTAGATGAAGGCAATTGTCCTCATTTTATTAATCCTGCTTGTTTTTCTTGGGTGTGCTTTGCTGGGCTATCAGGCTGCCGGGCAGCTAAACCCATCCCAGGAGGGCAGCCAGGAACCTGATCTGGAAGCGGGATTCAGGGGGGAACAATACAACCTTTTATTGATGCGGGTGGATCAGCTCAATTCAATGCAGCCGAGGCTAATTTCGATCTGGTTTGTGTCTCTGTTTTTTCTCGAAGATAATCCCACCACGTTAACCCTGGCTCAAATCTATCCATCCAATTCCCCTTCATCGCTCTCCCTGGAGCAAACATTTGCGTTTACTGCCCAGGGCGAAATTGCTTCATCATTTTGGGATAAGGTGGATGATTATGGATTCAACTGGGAAAGTTATATTGTGGTCGATGCGGTCGGGGCAAACGAATTCCTGCAGTGGCTTAACGGCCCAGGGGATTATATCGGCGCGTTGGAGGCTGCCTCTGGCAGCCGGGAAAATGGCTTGCGCATGGTGGAACAAACCTGCAAGTCGATCGCAAGTGCGTCTGGCCGCGAGCTTGGACAGGTGAACTGGAGCAGCCTGATGCCGGCTCATTTCCGATCGAATATCCGTCTCGAAGCCGGGCTTGTTTACTGGGACCGTCTGGTCGATACTGGCCCGGTTCGCTGTGAGATCATACCGTCTCCATAGCCGGCGTTTAGATTCAACGTTGATGGATCGGGATTGCCCGAAAGCAGTGGCAATTCCTTGGCCGTAAATTAAAGCGCAACCTTACTAAATTGATAACTTGAGATTAACGGCTTTACAATATTTTTTCCTTGTAACATATCCATTTCCTTTATACAATGTAACCATTACCTGACCGAATTATATGGATTATGGTAGCCTGTTGTGTTTTATGTGATCGCTGGCTTTGGTGCTTTTCAGGATCTGCGCAGAAATACCAAATATCCAGCAAGGAGAACCATGTCCGGACTAGGCCTGGAGACCTGGGCGACGCACCGTATTGAGGATATTGGTCAAGAAGATTGGGACGCCTTCAGTAAGGGGCGTCCATTTGCCAGTTATGCCTGGTACCGGTATGGGGAGCGCTCGATGCCCGACTGCCTTCCCTACTATGTCTCTGTGACCAGCCACGGCCAGACCATTGCCCGGGCGAGTTTTTGGTTGGTTCGGAATGAGCCGCTTCCGCTGCCGGCCCGGTTGCTTCGGGCCGGATTGAATCAATTCCTGGCCGCCAGGCCGTTGCTGGTTTGCCGCGCGCCGCTTGCCGATTCCAGCGGCTTGATCCTGCCCGACTCGCCGTTTCGCCGGGAGGCTTTGGAGCGTATCCTTTCGGCTGCGGAAGAATACGGCCGGTCTGTGCGAGCGTCTTTCGTGGTATTTGATTACCTGGATCCTGGCCAGTCCAGCCTGGAGGAGTGGCAGGATCGGTTTTTTGAGGTCCAACTGTCTGAACCAGGCACGTGCCTGCCGATTTCTTGGACTAGTTTTGACCAGTACTTGCAGGATCTGTCGAAGCCGGCCTGGAAGGACTACCGACGCCAGCTCAACCAGGCCCGGCGTATGGACCTGGCAGTGACCATTCGTCCAGCAGATCATGTGGATGCTGAAGAGGCTCTGCCGTTAATCCGCAATGTGGAGACGAGACACGGCGCTTCGCCTAAACCCTGGGCCAGGACAATCTTGGAATCGGCTGCCGGAACTGGAGCAAGCTGGATTGAGGCCCGTATGCTCGGCCAGTTGGTTGGCTGTGGCCTGCTCCTGGCAGATGGAGAGTCGCGCCTGGCGACCCTGTTGGGCCTGGATTATCGCATTCCATATGTGTATTTTCAAATCATGTATGCGGCGATCCGCGATGCGATTTCCGACGGTGCCCGTTTGCTGCGCGCCGGCAGCGGGGCATATGATTTTAAGCGGCGGTTGGGATTTCAGACGGAAACGAACAATCACCTGCGTTTTTCCGGGCAAACCTGGCTGCTCGGCCGGCTTGGCCGGTTGGTCACCGGCCTGGCATAATTGGGCGGTGTTCGCCCGTCGCCGATCACGTTGGTGGCTTGAACGGCGGCAATATTTATTGGGAGTGCAAATCGGTGGATATTGAGAAATTCCTGGAGTTGGCAGCACCCGAGGTGGCTGAACTTGTTCGCGAAAGCGGGCCACGTGTCTGTGTTTTTCCGATCAATGGTACCCGACGCTGGTTTCTGCTGGAGCATCCCCCACAGGCCTGGGAGGCGGGTGACTTCTTAACCGCTTACCTGCGGGCAAGTGTCAAACGCCAGGTTGAGCTTTTCCATCTTTTTTTCGATCACGGTATTCACACCTTGATGATGCCTCTCTTTGGTCCCGATTTGCTGGAACGCGGTGAAGCTTATCTGGCGATGGCGGCGGAAGCGCTCCGGCAGCTGGTCGAGGATCCGGTCTTCGTCAGTTTTTACCATGCATATGGCGTTCGAGTTCGTTTTTATGGCGATTACAACAAGCACCTGAAAGGCACGCCTCACGCGTACCTGTGTGATTTATTTTCTCAGATTGCCCATGATACTGCCCAGAACCAGCGTTATCGCCTGCTGTTTGGGGTTTTTGGGAATGATGCGACTGAAACCGTCGCTGAGCTTACGATTGGATATTTTTTGGAGCATGGAAAGGCGCCCGATAAACGAAAGCTGGTCGAGCTATATTATGGCGAGGAGGTGCCACCGGTTGACCTGTTTATCGGGTTTGACCGGTTCAGCGCTTTTGACATGCCCCTGGTCGCGACCGGCAGTGAAGACCTTTACTTCACCGTCAGCCCGTCTCCCTACCTGAGCAAACGCCAGCTTCGCTGGATATTGTACGACCAACTATATACCCGCCGGGCCGCAGAGCCAGAATATGAAAGCCTGCCGGTAGAAGCTGTTGAGCGGATGCGCTCTTTTTATCAAACTAACCAGGATCTTACGCAAGGAGTAGGTATCCTCCGCGATGGCTTCTGGTATCCATTACCGCAAGTTACCTTACCCCCCGGATTCATGGATTGACAGGAGCTGCTCACGAATGGATTTCCAGAAAGAACTCCGCACGTTGTTAGCCGAGTGGAAGCCTGGCCAGGTGATGACCACGGCATATGATACAGCCTGGATTGCCCGCCTGGGAAATATCGATTCGTCCTTAAGCAATGCGGCTCTGCGGTGGATTTGCGAAAACCAGTTGAGCGATGGCACCTGGGGCGCTGTAGAGCCTTTTTATTACTATGACCGGGTGATCAGCACGCTGGCTGCGATGATCGCGCTCACCTGGCGCGGCCGGCGGGGCCAGGACTGGAAGCAGGTCGAACGGGGCCGGCTTGCCCTGGACCGCATCGCAAACGGCGCAACCAAGGAATTGATGGCCCATCCGAACGGGGCGACGGTTGGGTTTGAGATGATTGTGCCCACACTTATGGCCGAGGCAGAGCGGCTGGGGCTGCTGCAGCAAAAAGGAAACCATATCCTGGGCCGCCTGGCGCATCTGCGGCAGACAAAACTGGCGCGTCTGAATGGTTTCCAGATCAGCCGCAAGCTGACGATCGCTTACTCGTCTGAAATGGTAGGCCCAGACTGCCAGCACCTGCTTGACCTGGAAACGCTGCAGGAAGAAAACGGCTCTATCGCCTACAGCCCCTCGGCGACGGCATACTACGCCGGCCTTGTGCGCCCGGGTGATCCGGCCGCGTTGCAGTATCTTCGCGGCGTGATGACGGGTGACGGCGGTGCGCCAATGGCGGCGCCTTTTGATGTTTATGAACGGGCCTGGGTCTTGTGGAATCTGGCGCTGGCCGGCCCCCTTGAACCGGAAATCCTGGCGCTCTGCCAGCCTCATCTTGCTGAGCTGGAGTCTGCCTGGGTCGCACGGCGTGGGGTTGGATTTGGTAAGGGCTACTCTGTTCAGGACGGAGATGACACCAGCCTGGTGCAGTCCGTTCTTTATGATTTTAAGCGCCCACTTGACCTGGACGCGGTATTCTCGTATGAAGAGCAGGATCATTTTCGCTGTTATCCGCTCGAAGCAAACGCATCCGTAAGCGCGAACATTCATATCCTGGATGTTTTGCGGAAGGTTGGCTGCCCCGTATCAGATCCGCCGGTGCAGAAAATTATCGGTTTTCTGCGCAGGACACGCATTGAGGAAGGATATTGGCTCGACAAATGGCACATATCCCCTTTCTATACGACTTCTCATGCGATTATGGCGCTGATGGGTTATGAGCCAGAACTGGCGCGCTCGGGGATTGATTGGATCTTGCAATCCCGAAATTTAGACGGCTCGTGGGGCTTTTATCACCCGACCGCTGAAGAGACCGCGTACGCGCTCCAGGCCTTATCGATCTGGAATCAACGGGCTGGCAGAATTCCGGCGGAGATCATCCACACCGGCGCGGCCTGGCTGGAGGATCACGCGCAACCGCCTTATCCGCCGCTGTGGATTGCCAAGAGCCTTTACTACTCGGAATGGGTGATCCGGGCTGAAATTCTGAGCGCGCTGATGCTGGCTGCTCAGGCCTGATTGTTCCTTTTTTGCCTGACAGGTATCTGCTCATATCTACAGAGGGAACAGGAGAAAGAAACCCTGATGGTAAATATGCTGAACAAGCTGTTTGAAGTTGACACAATGGATGCGCTGGACGCTCAACGGAGGAAGCTGCTGAATATCCTCCTGGTTGGCGTTGGTTTGTTAAGCATCTTGATCATTCTGCTGACGATAGCCGCCGACATCCTGGCCAGTGCGAGCACCCCCCAGGAAAGTTTTCCTATCTTTGTGATTGGGACGGGTCTGTTCCTGGCGTCGATCGGGTTATTCCTCCTCAACCGCTACGGGTCTGGTTGGCTGGCCAGCATGCTGTTTCTCCTCTTGTGGACCCTGGTGCTGCCTTTCAGCGACACTCCTTTGGAAGTGGCAGCCGGGCGGACTTTGTTTGCGTTTGCAATTCCAATTGTGATGGCCAGCGTTTTACTGCGCCCCATTTGGGCTTTTCTCTTCGCGGGTTTGAGCAGTGTTGAAATCATTGTGCTGGCAACCTTGATCCCAAAGTTTCCGAATATCCCGGCCATCCTGGGCTTTTTCTTGATTGCCCTGGTTTCCTGGCTGTCTGCGCGAAGCCTTGAAATGGCCGTTAACCAGTTGGTTCTGGTAAACAAAGAGTTAGACCAGCGGGTTATTGAGCGAACGCAGGCGCTTGCCGAATCTTTGGCGCGCGAGCGAGCCGAGGCCGGCCGCAACCAGGCAATTCTGCAGGATATCGCGGACGGTGTAATTGTCGTTGACAATTCTGGAAGGGTTATCGTCGCGAATGCCGCGATGGCCGTTCTGGTTGGTCGCCCGGTTGAAAATATGCTCGGGATCGCGGTGGAAGAATTTTTGGCAAACGGGGATTTAAGCGCCTCCGATCTTGAAACCTTGAAGATCCTTTTCCATAATCCGGCCCTGGTCATGGAGAAACCGAAAATCCAATGGAGCCAGAAGACCCTGGCGATTACCGTCGCTCCGGTGCGAACCACCAGTGGAGAATTAATTGGCCAGGTGGCTGTATTCCATGACTTTACCCGGGAAGCTGAGATTGACCGGATGAAAAGTAATTTTGTCGCGATGGTCTCTCACGAACTGCGCACGCCGCTCAATTCGATCCTGGGGTATGCCGATATGTTGCATGAAGGCGTGTACGGCAGGCTCGAGGAGCGGCAGGCAGGGGTCATCCAGAGGATCATGGCGAACACGAATAAGCTGCTGGTGATCGTCAACGACTTGCTCGACCAGGCGCAGATTGAAGCTGGGAGGCTTTCACTGCGCAACCGGTATTTCCATCCTGTGGAACTATTGGAGCACGTTCGCCAGGTTATGGATAGCATTGCGCGCGAGAAAAAGGTTGCTCTGGTCACAGATTGCGCGGAGGATTTACCCGATCTTCTGTATGGTGACCCGCACCGGTTGAACCAGATCCTGGTGAATCTGGTAAATAACGCGATTAAATTTACAGATGAGGGCCAGGTCGATGTTCGGCTGCGCCGCGTTGACCATTCTCATTGGGCAATTGAGATTAAGGATACCGGGATTGGCATTCCCAAGGACGTGCAAAGTGCGATCTTTGAGCCATTTCGCCAGGTGGATATCGACGTCACCCGCCGCCCCGGTGGAATAGGTTTAGGGTTGTCAATTGTGAAGCGCATGGTCAATTTGATGCAAGGGGAAATTTCATTGGAAAGCCAGGTAGGTTGGGGGAGCAAATTCACAGTGATCCTGCCGATAATGGACACGGACGAGCAGCCGGAGCAGGCTCCAGCCCCGGTGATTGATACTGGCAAATCATTTTGAAAACTATTCAGGCTTTGGATTTTCTTAGGAGATGATGGCGATGTGTAACCTCCCGTTAGCGCTGATTATCGAAGATGATGAGGATTTGTCGTTTATCTTTGCCGAGGCGCTTCGCGCAGCCAACTTTGAAGCAGAGATTATCCGGGATGGCAGGCAGGCTGTTGAGCGACTGGCGTCGGTATCACCCAGGGTAATTGTGCTGGACTTACACCTGCCAGGGGTCATTGGGACGGAAATACTGACGCAAATCCGTTCTTTAGCGCATTTACAGTCTGCCCGGGTGGTCGTTACAACGGCTGATGCCCGCCTCGCCGAACAGGTGGAAGGCAAGGCGGACATCGTTTTAATCAAACCGATCAGTTTCAGCCTTCTACGTGACCTGGCAACCCGCCTGGCCAAGCAATCGGTCGATTGATCTCTATTTACTGCCCAGGTGGTTGACTTTTCCCAAACCTGAGATTTGCTGGCTGACCTGTGGTTCTCCGTAATAATCAACCCCACCTGTACCGCTGATGGTCACGTCGAGGTTTTCGGTTACCCACAGCGTAACTTTTCCCAGGCCGGTAATCGTGACGCGGGCCGTTTTGCTCTGAAGATCTTCTCCATTGAAATTGCCCGCCCCGCTGAGGTTGATCTCCTGTCGATCTACCTGGCCGCCGGTATTGAAGTTGCCTGCGCCGCTAATGCTGATTTCCAGGCTATTGGCGCTTAGATCCTCAATATCAATGTTCCCTGTACCGCTGATACCGACATGGAGTTGGTCTGTCTGTACGCTTTCGGCTTTTATGTTGCTGACGCCCTTTGTTTCCAGATCTTTAATATCCCGCATGGTCAAGAAAAACTTAACTGGCTTTGTCGGCAGAATGGTTTTGCGCTCAAAACCGATATAAAGCGTGCCGTCACGTACTTCAGTGGTGATGTTCTTAATCACATTATCTTCTGCCTCGATCTGCAGAGATTCGCGATCCCCTTGAACCAGGGTGAGGT
>CAZBDC010000025.1:0-36483 GCA_964490575.1 uncultured Anaerolineaceae bacterium
ACACCCTATCCTACACTCTTTCCCTACACGACGCTCTTCCGATCTTCCAGTTTGATTCTGCCCGCTGCATTGGCTGTGGAGAATGCGTGCGTATATGCCCGCAGGGGGCCCAGGTGATAAACGAGCAGGGGCGAATTTACCATCGCGAGATCTGCGCGGTGTGCGGCGCGTGCGTAGAAACCTGCTTTGCAGACGGGCTGCAACTGGTGGGCCGGGAGATCAGCGTGGAGCAGGTGATGGCCGAAGTTCTGCTCGATCGTGCCTTTTATGCGAACTCAGGTGGAGGCGTAACGCTTTCTGGAGGAGAACCGCTGCTCCAACCGGATTTTTCACTGGCTGTGCTGGCGGCCTGCCAGGAGGCTGGCATTCACACTGCGCTGGAAACCACAACATACTGCGCATGGAAAACGCTCGAAAAAACTTTACCTCTGACAGATCTTTTTATGGTCGATATCAAGCATTTGAATCTGGATAAACACCGGGCAGTTACGGGGGTCTCAAATACTCCGATCCTGGCGAATATCCGCCGCCTGGCAGCCTCTGGAAAACCGGTGATTTTTCGGGTGCCAGTAGTGCCGGGTGTTAACGATACGCCGGATGAAATCGATGCAATTGCATCTTTTGTCCATGAGCTTTCTGCTACGCGAGCGGAGGATGATGCTGATTTATTCGTGGAACTGCTGCCGTTCCATCGCCTGGCAGAGGATAAATACACCAGCCTGGGGCTCGAATATCGCGCTGCGGACCTGGAGCCACCCACGAAAGATCACCTGGCTGGACTGGCTGAAGTGGTTCGCGCCCGGGGTGTGAGGGTGAAAGCAAAATAATTTAGGAGCGAGAGGTAACAAAGTATGCACGACACAACACAGACCGAAGCGATGACCTACCAACAGCGTATCGATGCGCTGCGCTTGGCAAAGCTGGCTCAGACTCGCGAAAAGCAGCAGGTGATCGGTGCGATGGATCACGACGATCATGGCTTGATCCTGCCGCCGCCCGACCGGCGCAAGATTGTCAGAACGATGAGCTCGTCTGGAATGCCGATCACTGACTGCCTGTTGGAAGGCTTCGCGATTGAAAGCAATCACCCGGCGGGAGGGTTTTATGGTGCGCGTGCAGTCGGCGAAATTTATGGGCGCTTGCTCCGGTCTTCCCCGGTGTATATCGATCCACTTTCTTCCCTGGCGGGTGGTTATCACGTAAATTTCATGTCTTATCGCAAGCCACATTGGAACCCTGACTTGAGCTTCGATTTCTTAAAGCCAGAAATCGAACGGTATAAGTTGCTGCCGGGGATTGGGGCTGCCCAGCATTTCTGCCAGGATCTGCAGATTGGTCTGGACCTGGGTTGGGGTGGCTTTCTTGAAAAAATTTGCTATTACCGGTCGGTGAATGGGCCGAAAAATGATGATTTCTATGCCGGTCTGGAATCGATCGTCACCGGAACCCAGGATTGGATTGCCCGGCACGCTGCCGCCGCGCGGCAAATGGCCGCTGGTGAGGTAAACCCGCAGCGCCGCCAGAACCTCGAAGAAATTGCCGCGATCAATGAACACCTGGTCGAAGCTCCGCCGCGAACATTCCGCGAGGCTTGCCAGTGGATTCTGTGGTATCAGATGCTGGCGCGCATGTACAACGGTTCTGGCTCCCTGGGGCGTCTGGATGTTCTACTCCAGCCGTATTACGAGCGTGAAACTGCAGCCGGAACCCTGGAAGATGAGGAAGCCCTCTTTCACATTGCCTGCATCCTCCTGCGAGACACCGGGTACATTCAACTGGGCGGGCCTGGCCCGGATGGGCTGGATTTGACCAGCCCGGTGTCCTACCTGGTTTTGGAGGCGGGCCACCGGTTGAAAATTCCGGCGAATGTTGGGGTCTGCGTCGGCGAGTCGGTCGATCCTGGACTCCTGCGGCGCGGGGTCGAGATCATGTTTGCGGATAAAACGGGTTTCCCAAAGTTCCTTGATTGCGACCGGACGGTGGAGGGATTTGCCCGCCGGGGCTACCCGGTCGAGATTGCCCGCCAGCGAGCCTACGCTGGCTGTCACTGGTTGGCGATTCCTGGGAGGGAATATACGCTCAATGACTGCGTGAAGATCAACTTCGCGGCGATTTTTGAGGTGGCCTGGGATGACCTTTTAGCGAACTTTGCAACTCCCTCGATGGGCCAGTTATGGGAGCGCTTTGTTTACCACCTGTCACAGGCAGTCGAAAGCACAGCTCGCTGCCTGGATTTTCACATGGAGCACATGCACCTGGTATACCCTGAACTGGTCCTTGATCTTCTCTGCCACGGCCCAATTGAGAAGGGCGAAGATGCTTCACACGGCGGGGTTGAGTTTTACAATTTGTGTATCGACGGCGCTGCACTGGCAACAGTCGCCGACTCGTTTGCCGCTATTGAACAGCGGGTCGAACGCGAGCGCCGCCTGACCTGGGTGGCCCTGCGGGATCATCTCAAAGAGAACTGGACCGGACCGGATGGGGAGCGAGCCCGGCTGATGATGCGTTCGATCCCGAAATATGGCAGTGGCGGATCTTGCGCGGATGACTGGGCAGTCCGGATCGCCAGGGTCTTTGCTGATTTGGTTGTTGCCAGGCCAACTCCGAACGGTTTTAAGATGATTCCGGGGATTTTTTCGTGGGCTAACACCATTCCCATGGGTCGGGAGATCGGCGCCACCCCAAACGGCAGGCGTGCCGGAGAACCCATCTCGCACGGATCAAACCCGGACCCTGGTTTTCGCCGAGACGGTGCGCCCAGCGCCATGGCAGTGGCGATTGCGTCTGTTCAACCCGGCTATGGCAACACAGCGCCCATGCAGATGGAACTCGATCCGCTGATCACCCGAGAAGAAGATGGGATTAACCTGGTGAGTAACTTGATCCGCACCCATTTTGAACTGGGCGGGACCCAGATTAACCTGAATGTCATGGATTCGGCCAGAGTGCTCGAGGCTCATAAGGACCCCGAAAAATATCCCGACCTGGTCGTGCGGGTAACCGGCTTCAGCGCCTACTTTGCGAGTCTCTCGCCGGCCTTCCGCCAATTGGTGGTTGACCGGATTATGAAAGAGGAGTCGTAAGGATTACGTGTTATCTACATGGAGGAAAATATGTTCACCGATGATACGATCGAGCAACGATTAAACCGCCTTGGCCTGGTGCTGCCAGAGCCAGTCAAACCACCGCCAGGCGCACGCCTGCCCTTCGCCCCGGTTCGAGTGCGCGGCAGCAGGGCAGTCATTTCCGGGCATGGCCCCTGCAACCCGGATGGCAGCCTGGCCGGTCCGTTCGGTAAGCTCAGCGCCGAAATAACCATCGAGCAGGGTTACCAGGCTGCTCGCCTGACTGTGCTTTCAATCCTTGGCAGCCTGAAGCGCGAGTTGGGTGACCTGGATCGGATTGTATGGCTGAAGGTATTTGGCATGGTCAACTGCACGCCGGACTTCGACCAGCAGCCAAAGGTCATCAATGGTTTTTCGGATTTCATCCTTGATCTGTATGGGCCAGAGCGAGGCGCGCACGCCCGGTCGGCTGTGGGCATGGTGGGGTTGCCCTTCAATCTTCCGGTGGAAATTGAGGCGGAAATCGAGATCGTATAACCGCGATGATAGGCGGCCTCACCGCAAAGCCGCTCGCGCCACTGCGAGCCACGCAAAATGATTGGGAGGATTGCTTCGTTGCAAGGCCTCCTCGTAATGACAGATCAAATAAGGAGTCAGAATGAATGTGGAGACAGCAAAACCGCTCGCCAGCACACCCCCAATGGGGTGGAACTCATGGAATATGTTTGGTTCGCAGGTCAGTTCCCAGGCTGTATGCGAGATGGCAGACGCTATCGTCAGCAGCGGCTTGAAGGACTGCGGGTATGAGTACGTTGTCATCGATGATTGCTGGTCCATTAAGGATCACCGCGATGCGAACGGCAATCTGATCCCTGATCCACAGCGCTTCCCCGGTGGAATAAAGGAAGTCGCAGATTATGTCCACAGCCAGGGTTTGAAGTTTGGCATTTATTCGGATGCGGCTGAGATGACCTGCGCCGGTTATCCTGGCTCTTATGGGTTCGAGGAGCAGGATGCGCATATTTGGGCCAGTTGGGGAGTTGACTTCTTGAAGTACGATTACTGCTACGCACCGCCCGACCAGGCCAGCGCGATTGAGCGTTACACCCGTATGGGAGACGCGCTGCGTGCAACGGGCCGGGAGATCCTCTTTAGCATCTGCGAATGGGGCGGCCGGAGCCCGCACCTGTGGGCGCGCCAGGCTGGTGGGCATATGTGGCGTGCAACTGGCGATGTGATTGACAGTTGGGTCAGTGTCCAGCATGGTGTCTGGTGGGGCCTGGGGATTGACCCGGCAATCGATATCGCCGTGGGTTTAGATGAATATGCTGGCCCGGGCGGTTGGAATGATATGGATATGCTGGTAGTCGGTTTGGGAGGAAAGGGCCAGGTCCCGGGGGGCGGCGCGACCTATAATGAATATCAAACGCAAATGTCAATGTGGTCGATCCTGTGTTCCCCATTGATGATTGGCTGTGATGTGCGCACAATGAGCGCTGAAACCGTTGAATTATTGATGAATCGTGAAGTGTTGGCGGTAAACCAGGACCCATTGGGTCGCCAGGCCAGGCGGATTAAGCAGACCGGCCCTCTGGAAATCTGGAAGAAGCCCCTTGCTGGAGGTGGGCTGGCCCTGGCTCTGCTCAACCGAGGTTCGACGGGCCAGTTGATCGATTTTACCGCTGCCGGGATCGGTCTGTTAAATGATTGCAAAGGCGTCATCCGGGATCTGTGGAAGCAGGCTGATATCGCCGACTTTACGCCAGCCTTCTCTTATGCCGTTCCACCTCATGGAACCGCACTCTTAGGGATTACCGTGTCGTAACCTGCGACCAGGCGGGGCCTGATTAGTGTTTATTTACAGTTTGAAACCGCCACATGCGGCGGTTTCAAACTGTAATATCCTTTGTCCGCCAGTTTGAAATTTCACGCAGGTGTAATTTTTACCGCGCCGGCGATCATATGACCTTCCTCCAGGATAAGACCAATGGCGCCTTCGGTTAAGGGAGTGCCGGAGTCTTCCAGATCAAAAACTTGTTTTTCTGCCACCCAGGCTCGCAGATGGCTACCTTTGACTTCCAGGCTGAGGGAGACTGGCTGCCACAACTGCCAATCGTAAGGGGTTTCAGCCAGCACTTCTTCTGTGCCATCGTAGACCCTGAGCAGCCGGATCGTTTTCTGGTTGGTAAGCTGCAGGGCGTAGAAACGTAACAATCCCTGCACCCGTGCCGCGATGCCGCCTGTTTTGAGTAGCGCAGGTTGCACGACGGTTGATACCCGATAATCTCGCCATTCCCGGGTTCCGGTGGCGATCATTCCCCGCCCGGTGTTTTGGATCAGCCTGAAAGGCTCGTTTGACCCATGTTCCCACTGATCTACCGCGTTGACCCAGGCCATGCGCCAGGCGCTCGCACCCCCGACCGGTTGTTGACTGCGATAAGGTCGGTCAAAGATTGTGTCCGGCGTCCCTTCCCAGGTGAGATAATCCAGGTACAGCGTTCCTCCCTGGCTTGGGCCAAGTTCCAATCCAACACAATATATTGGGCGACCGGAAAGATCTGGCACTGTCCAGGTTAATTCCACCGAATGCCCAGGCCGGATCGTTTTGGCAGGTCCGCAAGCCTGGGTTGGCTCATTGTCGGCGTTATAGAATTCGAGCGTGAGGCGGGCTTCAAGTGGTGTACGGTTTTCGGGATCAGAGGAGATGACCACGCGCAGTATCTGGCCGGGATAGAGCGTTGGTGAGGCAATCAGCCCGTAACCAGGCATATTAAAATCTTCGGGCAGAATGAATGTGGCCGTTATCACTCGAGCTGCTTCGACAGAGGGCCGCAGCCGGATTCCCAGGCTGCGCGTACCAGAACTGCTGTGCCCGGGTACATTATCGATCTGGACGTTGTTTGTCGTTGCCCGGAATCCCTGGACACACCCTGGCATTTCGAAATGGAAACGGGCACCGGATTTCGGTCGCTCAGGATGCAGCCCGACGAGTGCCCGGCCGGTATTGGCAATTTGAAAAGCTTCAGTTACGGCATCGGTCACGCAGCGGCCCCCATCCATGGTGGGTAAATACATCCGGTCGGCCACCGGCCCGCGCCAGTCGGCCCCCTCGAAGGTTGAGAGGCCGTTGCGGATACCCAACAGGCAACCCAGGTTGCCCGAATTGCAATCTGTGTCCCACCCGCAGGTATTGCATACCATCATGGATTTCTGAAATTCTCCCTGGCCATAAAGCAGTCCTAGAATGATCAGGGCGTGATTAGGAACGATATGACAGCCCCCAATGTAATCCTTATAACCATAATGATTTTCGATGCGGTGGAAGGTTTTTCGCCAGTCATTGTCGGTGGTGTGCCAACCCCGCAAGTCGTCAATCATGCGGTAAATAATTGAGTCGTGGGGGATGACGGATTGGCCTGCGTCGATCAACCGGTCAATATTGCTTTCAATGAAGGCCAGCGATTCCATGGCGGCCAGACATTGCGCTCCATAAAGGGCTTCACCATCATGGCTGACTGATGCAGCTCGCCTGGCCAGGTTAGCAGCCCGCTCAGGATCGCCTGGCGATACCATGGCCCATCCGTCGATGAAAATTTGGGCGCCAATCTGCTGCGCCACAATGGGTCCATTCAGGTCAATTGAACCGCTCCTGGGGGCGGGGATGCCGGCCTTCAGGCGCAGATAGGCTGTATGCTCAGTAGAGTTTCCCAAACCTCCCCACCAAAGAATGGTTTTGCCCTCGATCAGATAATTTAACCACGTCTGGCCAATCTGTGCGGGGCTCAGATCGGCTGAGTATCCATGATCTGGAAGAGCGCGAAGAAAGGTGAAGGTGCCAGAGATATCATCATCGGTGACAATCAGGGGGACGTTGCGCTTTTCGTGAACGTAATATTTGATTTCACCCAGGTTCTCCATGATCCGGTCGTGTGTCCAGCCCTCAAATGGCCGGCCGAGGTAGACTCCAATGATCTTTCCCAATACGCCGGAGTAGACACGCTCAAAGTAATCGGGGGGATGTGACATTCTGGAAAACCTCCTTTGTTTTAGTCATTATAGTGCAGGTTTGACGCTCAGGAATTCGGCTTGTCGGTTAAAATAACCGATCGCTGCTAGGGTTGAGCAGGCGTTGAACTCTCCTCTACAGGCAGTTGGATCATCTCAAAGTTGATCCAGGTCTGGTCAAGTGTTTCCTGCATTCGGATGGCTATTTCATCCAGGGCTTTCTTCGCTGGGGTTCCTTTTTCTGTCATTTGGATCCAGGCCTCCCATAATAACTGGGTGGTTTCTATGTAGCCAGGGATAAATGGATATGCTCGATCCTGGTCGAGGGCGTTAAATACCTGCCGGCGTTGATCACTTGTGGCGGCCCACTGCTCGGCCAATTTCTTGTCTAAAGGCATCTCGCCACGTTCAAGACGAAGCTGGTTGCCGTGATTTACCAGAAAGACCAGGAAATCAATGGCGGTGTCGGGATTTTGGCTGGCTTTGGTCACGCCCAAGCCATCTGTGCGGTTGGTGGACCATTTTGGATCGCCTTTTCTTTCTGTGGGCACCACTGCTGCTCCCCAGCGGATGCCAGACTTCTCGAGGGCAGGCAACGCTTCCGAACTATCAACCACTGCCGTTGCCTGACGTCCAGCGATGAGCCGGTTTAGCGGCGTCTGGCCAATCCGATCAGCCTCTTCCATCGTCAATGATGCGCCTTTCTGGTATGCATCTGCGAGCAGTTGGTAAGCGTTCACGGTTGGCTCATCGTTCAAGAAACCTGTCACCGTCCGCCCATCTGGGCTGATGTGTGTGCCTGGATCCATCCAATTGAAATACGGTGAAGTTTCACCACCCCAAATCCGCTCCTCAAGTTTATCGCTCTTTTGAGTCAATTGAATGATCAGGGCATGATACTCTTCGATGCTCATGGGCTCTTCTGCCGGCGGATAGGGAACGCCGAAAAGATCAAACACATCCTGGTTATAGACCAGGATCATCCCGCTGGTGAGACTGCCCAGGCAATAGACCTGGCCGTCGAAAACACAATCGCGGGTGATCGCGCCGGTGTTGAAGCGGTCAAAGGGCACCCGAAAGGCGGTAATCGCAGCCTCGAGCGACAGAATATGACCTGATGCCAGCCATTCGGGCTGTCTTACCTGCAAAATGTCTGGGCCAGTGCCTTTTTGCAGATGCTCAGCAACCTGGACATCATACTTTTGTGCAGGTATCTCACGAATGTTTATATCGACGTAAGGATGTTTCTGTTCATAAGCTTCGGCTAATTGCGGCAGAAAGGTGTCCTTTTTTTCCGGGATCCAGATTGTAAGCGCGATTGCTTCGTCCTGGGCGGGCTGCATTTTTGGAACAGGGCCATTTGCGTCCGGTTTATTTTCCCGGGCATCACAACCACTGCCAATAATCAACAAAACCAGGAGAGAGAAGATCAGTCGATGAATTCTGGCTGACCAGTTGAACGTGAATGGATCCACTGCAGCTTATTACAGGTGGAAATCCCCGGATGCTTCCGGCTGGTAGATCACCTGATTGACCAGCATCGACCGGACTCCATCGGGAGTTTCCCATTGGTAAATATCGCCGACCCGGTATCCCAGCGCAGCAGTCCCCATTGGCGCCAGGACCGATATTTTATCTTCTAATAAATCCGCACTTTCGGGATACACCAGTGTAAACACCATTTCCTCACCGCTCTCCATATCTTTGACTTGCACTTTGCTATTCATCGTAATTACATCGGCGGGGATTTCGGTAGCCTTAACGACTACAGCACGGTCAAGTTCATCGCGCAGTTTATCCAAATATTGGCTGCCGCGATAGGTTGTGGAACCTGCATCACGAATAAGATCTGTCAGGCGTTTCACATCCTGCTCGGTTGCGTAAATTTTTCGGTTATCAGTCATTCTGCCTCTTCAATTCAATTATTTTCCTTTCCATGATTGACGCCAGGATCACGTAAGAATAATGCCAGCGAGACTGGATTCCATCCCTTTCAGGAGTAATAAGCTAATTGTAACCCAGGATTAGTAAGAACCAAGGTATAACAGGTTTTTCTCGCCCGTCCCGATTGATATTTACAGAAATCTTATACAAATATTTTACAAAGTTAACACCATCAGTGTATGATGGACTTGGGTAGATAAATAAGATAAGCATAGTGTAAATAACATGAGGGTACAGAAATGAAATGGTCCTTGAAAATTGCCCAGGTAGCTGGAATTCCCATCTACCTGCACCTGACTTTTGTGCTTTTGATCGCGTTTATTGCGATCAGTGCAGGGGTTTCGCAAGGCAGCCTGCCTGCGATGATTGGAGGTGTGGCCTTTCCTCTGGCGCTGTTTGGTAGTGTTCTTCTGCATGAATTAGGTCACGCACTGGCGGCTCGCCGCTTTGACATCCATACCCGCGATATTACCCTTTTACCAATCGGTGGCGTGGCCAGGTTGGAGCGCATGCCGGAAAAACCGATCCAGGAACTGTGGGTTGCTCTGGCGGGCCCGGCTGTAAATGTCATCATTGCTGCAGTCCTGTTTGTGGTACTTTTGGTTACCGGAAGGTTGGAACCGATTACCACGACGTCGCTTTCTGAAGGCAGCTTTCTAAGCCGGTTGATGGTAGTAAATATTTCACTGGTGTTGTTCAACTTGATCCCAGCTTTTCCAATGGACGGTGGTAGAGTTACCCGCGCTCTGCTGGCCATGCGCCTGGAATACACCCGCGCAACCCAGTTGGCTGCGTCGCTTGGACAGGGCATCGCGCTTCTGCTTGGTTTCATTGGGCTGTTCAGCAACCCATTTCTGGTCTTTATCGCGCTGTTTGTCTGGATTGGCGCTGCTCAAGAATCGAGCATGGTTCAGATGAAGTCTGCGCTGGATAATATTCCGGTTAGCCGGGCAATGCTGACTGATTTCGACACGCTGTCTCCAACCGACTCTCTCTCGCGCGCCACCCAGCTCATTCTGACAGGTTACCAGCATGATTTCCCGGTGACGGTGAATGGTTCAGTGGTGGGAATTCTGACCCGTGATGATGTTGTCAAGGCGCTGGCTGAGCATCATGAGAATATTTTTGTTTCCCATGTGATGCGGAAAGATTTCAAGGTTGTCGATTCTTCTCAGATGCTGGATGTTGTCTCTCGCCAGATGCAGGAGCCAGGGCACCCGGTTTTGCCGGTCGTCCATAACGGAATATTGGTTGGGTTATTGAATATGGAAAATGTGGGTGAATTCTTGATGATCCAGCGAGCGATCAGAACCCGGCAGAATGCAAGGGCAATCTAAACTCGACGAATACTTTGCGGGTCTTCCAGATTAATTAAGCGGCTTCTTACAATTAGGGCAGATGGTTTCGCGGGTGAAAACGACGAAGCCGCAATTCTTACAGGTGGTTGGCTGTGCGGCGCCCAATGGGGCGCCGCAAGCTATACAGCTTGGCTCGCCAACCGGATTGGCAGTATCACAATATGGGCAAATAATTCTGCGCAGCCGTTCGGAGAGTTCCTGCGTCGCGCCCATAGCTCGGGCGGTTAGATCAAGGGCTTTCCATACATCTTCGGATATTTGCAGGTTTTCAATATCTTGAGCCAAATCGTCCAGCCGATTTAACAAGGCGAGCGGGTTGCGCAAAATCGAGATCGCAGTTACGCCCAGGCTGGCAGCCACGCCAAGCCAGGCCTGCTGGCCCACCTGTACAGCGACCCCATCTTCATGTTTTTGCAGGATAACACTCACGGCTGTTTGCCCGCCTGACAAAGGACGCTCGCGCGTGGCAATCTGTACCACTGTCTTTTCGGCGTCACCAAACTGCTGGACTCGCCAGTTGCCGCGGTGGAAGTGTCCTACCAGGGCTCTGGCAAGATCAGAAGGGGTTATTTTTCCGTGATAAATTCGCTGGTTCATGATCCTTGATCCCGACTCATATCTAAATAACAATTTACATTCGATTATACTTCTATCGAAAGCGCTGTGCACCAGGCACTTAATATTACCAGGGCCAGGAGTTCCATGTTAAGGACGAAGGTTAAAAAGTTCTTTACTGTTGAATTTCTCATTCGGAACGTTTTTGTTCCGCTGACTGTTCTCGTCGCGTATTCGGGCTCGTATGCGCTGTTTACCTCGTATTTCATCCCGGAAGGCGTTACCTATGAGTTTACGCACCTTCTTTTTCAATTCGGATTGATTTTTATCGCAGCGATTGGCATTTCTCTCTTTGTATATTCATCCATGAAACGAAGAGATGGGGCCAGGTTTAAGGCCCAGTTTAAACGAATATCCTTTAGCAATTTCTTCTTATTGCTACTGCCGCTGTCCCCAATCGCACAGTACTTGCTTATTAATCAGAAATTTCTTTCTCTGACCGACGGCTTATTTGTTGTAGGCTTTTTTGTTATATTTTCGGCCATCTATATGATTGTGATCCCATCGCTACTCAGTTTCTTAAGCTCAAAGCGTATGCTGACCAGCGTAGGAATGGCTTTCGTTTTTATGGTGCTCAATATGGCTTCCCTGAGCCGCTATTATTCCTGGCTTGGCCGGGGAAGCAATCGAATTCAGGTTGTTTACCTGGTTGTGATTTTCATCGTTACCTGGCTGCTATTGGGATTAAAGAATAACCGCGATTTAACCGTGGTTACCAGCATCTATTTGGTTGCCACCATCGCTGTTCAAATCCAGATAAGCGGTTTGAATGTGGGTCAGAAAAATCTTCCTGCCGTTGATGACAGATTGGTTTCTACCATTGGCAGCCGGACGCCATCGATCTCTGCTAATGTCTATCTCTTGATTTATGATGCGTATGCGCCAGCCGAAACGATGCGGGCTTATGGGATTGATAACAGCGTGCAAGAGGCTTTCCTGATGGAAAGCGGATTTGTACTTTATCCTGCTGTTTATTCTGTCGGCCCATCGACCCTGGATACGATGAACACAGTTTTCAATCTGTCCGTTAAGGACGATGATTACGGAAAACGGATTGTTTCAGGGGATGGGATGGTTCATCACGCTTTTAAGTATGCTGGTTATCAGACAGCGGGAATTTTCCCAAATGATTACATGTTTCGCGGCATTGGGTCATCTTATGATTATTCCATTCCCGAGCGCAGCGTTCCGCCTTATGTCTATATGATTTCATCGATATTGATGGGCGAGTTCCGTTTTAATTTATGGTTCGAAAAGTATTCGCAAGATGAGTATCTGAAATTTAAGGAACATGCCTTGGTAGAAGTTGCTAGAAAGCGATCCTTTGTTTACTCTCATTCCAATTACCCGAGCCATAGCCAGAATTCAGGCGCTTGCTTGCCAGATGAAACAAACCTGTATAAAGAACGGCTTGCAAGGGCGAATACCGAAATGCGGCAGGATGTTCAAACCATCAGCGAACACGACCCACAAGCAATTATCATCATTGCTGGCGATCATGGCCCATATTTGACGAAAAATTGTGTTACCCTGTCAGAGGAATTTGACCAATCCGAAATTGACCGCCTGGATATCCAGGATCGATATGGTACATTCCTGGCGATTCGTTGGCCTGATGAAGACTACGTGGACTATGATGAGATAAAAGTCTTGCAGGATGTATTTCCGGCAGTGTTCGCTTACCTGTATCATGATCCAGAATTCTTGAATTTAAAGGTCACGCCCATCACGATCAGACCTGGAACAATAAGTGGTGTAGTTGTGGACGATGGAGTTATTCTTGGAGGGGTGGACGATGGAGCGTTGTTATTTGAAGGTGGTCAATAGCAGTCGCTGCTGACATTGCGCGGGTTAGTTAGAGTGGATGTCACACCTTAATTTTGGGGCAGGCAAATTGGGGCATTGTTCTCGGTTATAATCAATAACTGGTTATTTTAGGAGTATGTATGCGTCGGTTGTGGATAAAGCTTTTCCTTCTGGTGAGCCTGATCCTGTTCCCCCTAATTTCTACCTTGCTGACACCTGTTTCAGCCAGCCCGTTGGAGCAGCAGCCTACCGGTTCAATCCCAACGGTGACGAGCTCGCCTTCTGGGCCAATGGCAGTGGTGGTTCCAGGTAACGAGCCGCAGGTTAACCTTCGTTCAGGGCCCGGGGCGTTGTATGACCGTGTCGGGGTTCTGTTAATCGGGCAGCGCGCGCCGGCGATTGGACGCTCACCACAGAATGAGTGGATCCTGATCGAGTACCCTGGCGTACCAGGTGGCACCGCCTGGGTGTATGCTTTATACGTAGAGATTCAACCGCCAACGCAACTACCAATTGTCGAGCCGCCGCCTACGCCGACCCCGGTACAAACTGCGACAATTGATCCGACGCTGGCTGCGCGATTCGTGGTAACGCTTCAGCCAACACGGTTGCCAACCTTTACTGCTCCTCCGCCCCTGGTCATCCCGACTTTTACAGCCGAAAGCGCGCCTTCTCTGGCCGGCGTTCCCATGGGGCTCATCATTCTTGGCCTGGCAGCGTTGGGAATTTTCCTTGGGATCGTAGCCTTCGCGCAGCGGTAGCTACGCGTTCAATCCTCCAACCGAAATCCGAAAATTTCCGATCAGGAAAAGAATTCTTCCAGGCCGCGCAGGCAGGATGCGCTGAGCTTGTGCCCGGTCTCACTCTCGCAGTAGGTCACGTCTGCTCCTACTGCCTGCAGGATCTGTGATGCATCGCGGGCCATGCGAAGCGGGATAACTTCGTCCCGAGATCCATGGGCGATGTAGACTTTCTTGCCCGCTAAGCTGCGGTAACGACCCGGGACTTCGTCATCTTTGGGCATAAAACCCGCCAGCGCCAGCACCCGATTTACCTGTTGGGGATATAAGGCTGCCATCGCGTAAGACATAGCCGCACCCTGGCTGAACCCCATGACATCGAAAGATTGTTTTGGCGCTCCGGCCTTATCAGCCCAGGAGTGAATGGCTTCGTGTAGTTTCTCGGCAACAGGTTGAAAAGATGCCAGCCCAGCCCAGCCCTCATGCCGGTTAAGCCAGGCGTAACCGTTTGCATCCAATTGAACCGGGGCGCGGGGGGCAAACAGCCAATAATTCTTCGGGATGCCGCGGGTGAAAATCCACATCACGGTTTCGTTTCCCAGCAGGCCGTGCAGAAGCAGCAATGTACGTGCTGGACGGTCATCTTCCCTGTTTATTGGCGGCTGGACTCGCACAATCCAGCCCTGCTCTTCGATCAGGTAAGGTTCATTCTCGGTTTGCACGTTTGACGATCCAATCTAATAACCACAAGATTAACAGAATCAGCCCGACCGGCGCAAGGGCGCCGACCAGGCACAACAGCCCCATCAAGGCGGCGCCCGGGCCGTAGATGAGGTAAATCAGGCCTCCCCCAACAATAAAAAGCACAAGCACGGCTCCAAGCACCATGCGAAACCAGGTCTGCCCAGCATATTCCCGGAGGTCACGGCTTTTCCTCATCTCTTGCTCTCCAAATCTTTGCCAATCTCAGGGTAGAACTCAACTGGATAAGCCTGTGAATTTCTGCGAATCTGTCGAATTTTGCGCATCAGGGTATCAGGCCAGGAGAACAGTTTGTGGATTTGAGGGATAACTTGTTCAGTGGCCTGGTAGCCGTAGCGGACTAACTCTAAAGGCGGCGCAGTGTCCAACAATCCGTATTGGTGCACTGCAGGGCGAATAATAATTTCTGGCTGGTCAACTTCCAGGCGCAGTTCGGTCATCATCCGGGCAGTCACATCCATCGATTGAATGAATATCTGAAAGGCCCTCGCGATCCGCATTCGAGAGATTCCCTCGATTAATTGGGTAGGAATGGGCAATGGGACAGGCGGCACAATTTGGAACTGGGGAAGGCGATGCCATTCTTGTCGGGCCGGGTTAAGCGCCACGGCAACGACCGGAAGGTCTGGGGTCATGAAGCGGGCCAGTTGGACTGGAACCGGATCGAGCACGCCACCGTCGATTAGCTCCGCCTCCCCGCGCTTCTTGGGTGGGAATATGCCTGGGACTGCAATGGTCGCCAGTACTGCCTCCAGCACCGGACCGTCTCCCAGATACACCTCTTGTGAAGTTCTCAGGTCGACGGCTGTACAGGCGAAGGGGATCTTTAGTTCTTTGAAGTCGAGGTCGGCCAGGATATTTGTCAGCGCTTCGGCCAGCCCAGTATATCCTAAGATTGAGGGCCCATCGGATGGCTGCCGGGTATAAATATTCCTCTGATCCAGGTTCTCCACGATCTTCAGGATTTCGCCTGGCTTATAACCGGCAGCAAAAACCGCGCCAATTAATCCACCCGCGCTTGTCCCGGCGATTGAGCGAATCTTCACCCCAGCCTTTAACAAGCAGTCAAGGACGCCGATGTGCGCGATACCCTTGACCCCACCGCCGCCCAGCGCCAGGCTGATTTCCATCCTATCTTTCCAGGGGCCTGGCCAGGTCTAGCAAGGATAAATCGAGCTCTTTTTTCTTGCCAATGATGTCCGGATAAGGGGTAGGCACGATTTCACCTTTTTGAAGGCCCATCAGTGCGCCGTGCTGTCCTTTTTCGAGATAGCGGATCGCAGCTACACCCAGCCGGGTGGCCAACAGCCGGTCAAACGCGCCTGGCGCGCCTCCGCGCTGGACATGGCCAAGTTGCGTCGCTCTGATTTGAAACCCAATTCGCTCGTGATTATCATCGAAATAGGCTGCGAGTGCATTGGCGTTATATTTTGCCCCTTCAGCAACGACGACCAACGCATGCGGTTTACCTCGCTCGTAAGCACGGCGAATTTCGGTGGCAACCTCCTCTGGATGAACCTCAATCTCGGGGATCACGATCACTTCGGCACCTCCGGCAATCCCCGACATTAGAGCAAGATATCCACAATCGCGCCCCATCACTTCTACGATGAATGCGCGCTGGTGAGACGATGCGGTAACCTTCAACCGGTCAATGGCTTCTAAAGCGATATTTAGCGCAGTATCGACGCCAATCGTAATTTCCGAACCGACCAGGTCATTGTCGATCGTGGAGGCGACGCCTACCACCGGGTAATTTCTTTGTGAAAGGGCGTAGGCGCCGCTTTGCGAGCCATTACCACCGATTACGACCAGGGCTTCTATTCCCATCATATTAAGCGTTCGGATTGCTTTAATCTGGCCTTCTTCGGTGCGGAACTCATCGCTGCGGGCACTGCCAAGAATCGTGCCGCCTTGTTGGATAATTCCGCCCACATCGCGGGCACCCATAGGGCGGATATTCCCTGAAATCAGGCCGGCGTATCCATGATTCACGCCGTACATTTCCCACCCTTTGTAAATGCCGGTGCGAACCACGGCCCGGATCGCAGCATTCATACCGGGGGCATCCCCTCCACTTGTTAACACCGCAATACGTTTCATGTTACTTCTCCTAAGGGACCATTTCCATCGCACTTAACAGGCTGTTTTGTGTGCGCCGGGTAAGCGTGTGCAGTGCAGTCACCAGAGCGTCTGCATCAGCGGAATTGTTATAACCCTGAATTGAAACTCGAACCAACTTATGCCCGTTCCAATTCACAATCGGGACCTCAATATGAAATTCTTCATACAGCCGGCGGTGGAGATCGGCTGGCTGTATTTGATTGGGCAAGGGCACGCTGACCATCTGGCTGAACCAGCCATCCTTGCTTGGGCTCAAAGGTGAAAGTCCGGTCATGGAGGTAATGTCTTCAAGGATCTGAACAGCCAGGTCGTGGCTTTCCTTACGAACCTTGTCCCAATCATTTTCTTCAAAAAACCGAATGGCATCTGGCACGGCGAGGAAAGCAGATAGGTCCCGTGTTCCTTGCTGCTCCACAAAATCGACCAGTGCTGAAGTGCCTGCATAATTGCTGTCCCAGCCCCAACTGACCACCAGGGGCTCAATTAAGGCCTGGCGTTCGGGTCGTGCGTAGAGGAAAGCGGCGCCTTTTGGGGCGCACAGCCATTTGTGCAGATTGCCGGTATAGAAATCGGCGCCGAGTTCATCCAGATTCAATGAAATCTGTCCAGGAGCATGGGCGCCATCGATAACAGTCATAATCCCTTCCTGGCGAGCGCGGCGGCAGATTGCCTCGAGGGGGAAGATAAGAGCGGTTGGTGATGTGATGTGACTGAGATAAATGACCCGCGTCCGATCATTGACCCCTTCCCATAACGCGTCTATCAACGCTTCAGCTGTCGTGAAAGGCACTGAAAGGGGGTGATTGATGTAAGCAAAGCCCTTTTTCTGAGCCAGAAAACGCCAGGTCTTGTCCATGGCGCCGTATTCATGGTTACTCGACAAGACTTCATCCCCTTTGCCTAACTGCAGGCTGCGCGCAACCACATTGAGCCCTGTCGTTGCGTTGGTGACATACGCCAGGTTGGTACTGGCAGTTCCTAAATAGGCGGCCAGCACCTGGCGAGATTGTTCCAGCAGCCCGGCTGCTCGTCTTCCCATGAATTCAGTTGGCTGGTGTTCTAACTCGCGCTGCCAGCGTTGGTAGCTTTCAAAGACAGGTCGGGGGGTCGCTCCGGCAGACCCGTGATTGAGGTAGATAATCTGGGGATCCAGTAAAAATTGATCGCGAAGGGGAGATTTTGAGTTGGTTTCCATTTCCGAGATTATAATCTAATCCCGAATAGATAGGATTACGATCCCATTTCAACCTGTCCATTAAGTTAAGAGTCATGAACATATTTCTAAGGCGTATTCAATCAAACTTTCGCGCGACCAGCCCGGTGCCAATGGAGTACCGGCAGATTTTTCGACATTTTTATCTTGATATGGCCTGGTTTGGCATTGTGAGCGGAACAACGATCGCTTTTTTGGCTGTATTTGCTACCCGCCAGGGCGCTTCACCCGCTCAGATTGGCCTTTTAAGTGCATTGCCGGCGCTGGTAAACCTTTTGTTCGCTTTGCCGGCTGGCAACTGGCTTGGAAGGCAGTCGATGGGCAAGGCTGTCTTCTGGGCTTCCGTGTTTTCCAGGGCCTTTTATGTCGTGTTTGTGCCCCTGCCGGTGTTGCTTATGCCGGATGCTCAGGTATGGGTCGTCCTGGTGATAACACTGCTGATGACAATTCCTGGAACGGCCCTGGTGGTCGGTTTTAATTCACTTTTCGGAGAGGCGATCCCGGTTGGTTGGAGGGGTCACGTAGCCGGTATCCGCAATGCCATCCTTTCGGTTGTGGCCACGGTGTTTACACTGATTTCGGGCCAGATTCTGGCGCATGTCGTATTTCCGACCGGATACCAGATTGTTTTTGCGCTGGGGGTTGTTGGCGCTGCAATGTCCAGTTACCATCTGTATGTGCTGGCAACAATTGTCAGCCGGGACGGGAAGGCAGGACCCAGGCCGGCAGGAGCGGTGCGCTCGGCTGCCAGCCGCCGTTTGGCGGATGAGATTAGCTCACTTTACCGGCGCAGCTTAAAGAGCTTGCGCCTGGATGTAATGACTGGCCCATTTTTACGGATTATGAGCCTGTTGTTCTTCTGGCACCTGGTGCAGTATATGACCATCCCTGCGGTTACACCTTTCATTGTGAATGAGCTGGGGATAACAGACCAAATGATTAGCCTGGCAACCAGTTTGTTTAATATGACGATGTTCATCGGGTCGCTGAAGTTGAGCCAGGCCACCGTCCGGTTTGGTAATAAGAACCTGACTGCATTTGGCATCATGCTCTTAAGTATGTTTCCCTTTTTGACTGCTTTTGGGATTGTGCCCTATATCTTTGGGAATATTATCGGAGGAGTGGGTTGGGCGATGGCGGGGGGTGCGTTGTATAACTATATTCTCGACAACGTTCCCGGTCATGATCGCCCGGCTTACCTGGCCTGGTACAGCCTGGTATCGAACGCGGCGATCTTGGTGGGATCATTGAGCGGGCCAACCATCGCCGGTGTGATTGGCTTTTCAACTGCGCTGATCATATTTGGGGTCGGGCGCTTTTTGGCCGGCGTGGCTCTCCTGCGATGGGGATAGATATGTTAAAATGTCTGCTATGGGCGTAAAAGTTGTCGCAACCAACCGCAAAGCACGTTTTGAATATTTTCTGTTGGAGCATTTTGAGGCCGGGATTGCCTTGCAAGGCAGCGAGATCAAGTCGATCCGCGCCGGACAGATGAGCCTGGCCGAATCGTACATCAGCATTGACGAGAAAGGTCAAGAAGCCTGGTTGATGAGCGCGCATATCGCGCCGTATGATCCAGCCAGCCATTTTAATCACGACCCGCTTCGACCTCGTCGCTTGCTGCTACACAAACAAGAGATCCGAGAACTTTGGAACGCTGTTCGACAAAAAGGCGTTACGATTATCCCGGTTCAGGTGTATCTGAAAGATGGCCGGGCGAAAGTTGACCTGGCGATTGCTAAAGGGAAGAAGCTCTACGATAAACGCCATGAAATTGCCAAACGCGATATGGAGCGAGAAGCTGAGCGCGAGCGGCGAGTCAGATAGGATGGCAGGCAAATGCTTGAAAACAATCTTTTTGCCCTCGCCGCTGCATTTAGCCTGGCATTAATCTGGCTGCGGCTCAACGATTATTTTGCCCACCGTGGATGGATTAGCAGCTTCCTCAGCCGGAAGATTATTCACATTGGCACTGGCCCCATATTTGTCTTAAGCTGGCTGCTTTTCGATGAGGCACTGCCGGCACGATTTTTCGCAGCTCTGATCCCTCTAGCTATTACAGCCCAATTCATCCTGGTTGGATTAGGCGTCATCCGCGATCCAGCCGCAGTCAAGGCCATGTCTCGCACCGGCGAACGGAAAGAGATCTTGCGCGGTCCGTTATATTATGGGATTGTCTTCGTCGCGCTGACCCTGATTTACTGGAAGGACTCCCCAATTGGTATCATCGCGTTGATGCTGCTGTGTGGGGGAGATGGCCTCGCGGAGGTTGTTGGCAGGCGGTTGAAGACGAAGCGGCTGCCCTGGTCGCCCGGTAAATCATGGGCCGGTCTGTTTGCTATGTTCCTGGGCGGCTGGCTGCTCAGTGTGTTGGTTCTCGGCGTTTATCTCGCTGCGGGGCAATTATCTGGCACGCTGGCCAGCTACCTTCCGGCATTGACCCTGATTGCATTTGTCTCCACGGGGGTGGAATCGCTGCCGGTTGATGATATCGATAATTTATCCATTCCCGCGGTTGCAGTTTTACTCGGTCACCTGTTATTTTGATTAAGGTGTGGATGCATGGTATCAATTGATGGAAATGGACTCACGCTCGAAGATGTGGTTCAGGTGGCCCGCTATGGGGAGCCTGTGGAACTTTCGCCAGAAGGTCTCGCGGCGATTAACACTTCCCGCAAGTATCTGGACACTGTTATGGCTTCTGGTAAACCGGTTTATGGAATTAATACCGGCTTTGGAATATTCTCAGACCGGCGAATCCCGCGCCGCGACTCAGCGACACTGAGCCGCAACCTGATTCTGAGCCATGCGGTTGGCACTGGCGCACCGCTCCCTGATGAGGTAGTCCGGGCGGCTATGTTGGTAAGAGCCAACACGCTGGCAAAAGGATACTCTGGTGTTCGGGTTGAGGTAGTCCAGACACTGCTATATATGTTGAATGAAGGCGTAATTCCCATCGTACCTTCTCAGGGGTCATTAGGTTCGTCGGGAGATTTGTGCCCGCTTTCACATCTGGCGCTTGTTTTTACGACGGATGACCTGGACCGGACGGAAGAATCGGGGCAGGCTTCTTACCATGGTGAAATATTAGATGGGAAAACCGCCATGCAAAGGGCTGGATTGCCGCGAATACAACTGGGACCCAAGGAGGGTTTGGCGTTGAACAACGGCGCTACATTCTCCGCCGCCATTGCTGCACTGGCGGTTATTGACGCCGAGTACCTGTTGGATGTCGCCGATTATGCGCTTTCCATGACGCTGGAGGCCGTTTTGGGTTGCCGGGCAGCCTTTGATCTTCGCCTGCATGAGGCACGGGGCCATCCGGGGCAGGTGCGAGTTGCCGCACACATCCAGAACATTACGAATGGCAGTACGTTCCTGGATTACTCAAAACGGATTCAGGACGCTTATTCCTTGCGCTGTGCGCCGCAGGTGATGGGCGCAGCCAGGGATACGCTCGCTTTTGTCCGCCAGGTTATTGAACGCGAGGTGAACGCGGCGACCGATAATCCTTTAATTTTTGGGCCGCAGGAAGTGCTTTCAGGGGGAAACTTTCACGGAGAGCCGGTTGGGCTGGTGATGGATTTTCTCGCGATCGCGATGAGTGAGGTGGCTGCAATCTCTGAGCGACGAATCTTTCGTTTAACGGATAACAAGCTCAACGCCGGTCTCCCACCAATGCTGGTCGACCGCATGGAGGCTGCCGGGCTCAATTCTGGTTTGATGATGCCCCAATATACTGCTGTGTCGCTGGTGCTCGAAAATCAAACACTTGCTGGGCCTGATTCTGTACACTCACTGCCCACATCGGCAGAACAAGAAGATCACAATGCAAATTCGATGACCGCAGCACGCCACGCGCGACAGATCCTTGAAAATACCACCCACGTACTCGCGATCGAGTTATATACGGCCGCCCGGGCAATCGACCTGCGCCTGCGCGGCCATCCTGATCTGAGTCTGGGTGGCGGAACCCTGGGGGTTTATCACATCCTTCGGGAAGCGATCCCTTATCGTCCAGGAGATGCCTGGTGGGGACCAGAAATCCAGTGTGTTCATGAAATGATCGACCGGCGCTCGTTTGGAACCTTGATTCAACCAGGTTGACAATCTGGACTTTTCTCGTTATCTTTAGAGGATATGAGACATTTAAGTAGCACCCCTTCGCGAAGGGAATTCTTAAAATTATCGTTGTTGGGGCTGGGTTCTCTTGCGGCCAGGCCGTGGCGTTATTGGGGCGAAGTTCTGGCGCAGTTTCCTGACGCGGAAAAGCTGGGCAGGGTGACGATCGGTAAGGTCGATATTCGCTCAAAGCCCTATGTGAATAGCCAGGTGACCAAGACGATCTATGACGATGCAATCGTTATCTGGCTGCGCGAAGTTGTGGGAGAGTCTCCTGGCGGGTATGGAAGCGCCCGTTGGGTTGAAACACCGGATGGCTATATTTATGCTCCCCGTTTGCAGCCGGTCTTCAACCGCCTCAATGATCCCGTGACGGATTTGCCGGTTGCCAACAATCCTGCTTCACCGACCGGTAAAGGAATGTGGGCTGAGGTAACGGTTCCTTTTATCGATATCCGCCTGCGCCATTCGCCCAATTCTCGTCTGTTCAAAGAGAAAATCGAGCAGGGTTTTGTGCCTCGTCTGTATTATGCGATGGTTGTCTGGGTCGACAATATCGAAACCGGCTCGGATGGCTCCTTGTTATATCGGGTTAATGAGCGCTTTGGTAACCCGGGGGATTCTTACCTGGTGCCTGCTGAAACGCTGCGGCCGATCACTGCGGATGAGATCAGTCCGATCCGGCCTGAAGTGACCGACAAACGGGTTGAGGTGAACCTGACTCGCCAGACCCTCACCTGTTATGAAGGCGGCAGCGAAGTTTTCTTTTGTCGAGTTTCGACGGGCGCGAAGTTCGATGCTGAGGGCAACCCGGTCGATAAGTGGGCTACACCGCCTGGTCCGCACCCAATTTTCCGGAAGCTGGTATCTCTTCATATGAGTGGAGAAACCACCGGCGATTGGCCGGCTGTTGGCTGGACTCAAATTTTTGCCACCGGAGGTGTCGCAATTCATTCGACCTACTGGCATAATTATTTTGGTATCCCGAGATCTCATGGTTGTGTAAACTTGAAGCCGGATGATGCCAAATGGGTCTGGCGTTGGACTTATCCGCATGTCGACATCGAACCGGGCGATCTGGATGTCAGTGACGACTGGCCGCCAGTGGGCACCGTGGTGAATGTAATCGAGTCACAGTGAAACCAAAGTGAAGTACAAGGGATTTCTGATTTTATTCGGCGGGCTGTTGGTTGGAATTTCCCTGGGGGCGGTAGTATATTTTGGCGAGCCGGCTCAGCCTGCTGATGCTCAGCGGCGGCTTCCTCCTACGATCGGCGCTGCAGTTAGCGATTTTGAACTAGCTGTTCTAAATGGTCAGACCCAACGCCTGGGTGAATTGAAGGGCAGGCCGGTATTGATAAACTTTTGGGCATCCTGGTGCGGACCATGTAAAGAAGAAATGCCGATCCTGAACGTCCTGGCGCAAAAGTATCCAGAGGATCTGGTTGTCTTAGGCATAAATTATGCTGAACCGGTTGAGGTGGTTGCGGAATTTGCAGCTGCGGAAGGTATAATTTTCCCAATCTTGTTAGACCAAGATGGACAAGTGGCCGGCTTGTACTTTGTCAGGAATTACCCAACAACCTTTTTTATTGACGCGGAAGGGACGCTCCAGGCGCAGCATATTGGCTTGCTGTCTGAGAGTTTGCTCGCCCGTTACCTGGCATTGATTGGCATCGAGTGACGAATGATTACTGTTACCGTTTATTACCGAGTAAAAGACGCAGCCTTTGAACAACTTCTGGCTGACCTGAATTCGATCCAGGTGAATGTCCCTCACAGGCTGATTACCCTGGACGTCACTCAAGAGCGGGATCTGCAAGAAAGGTATCAGAAGGTACGCCTGCCGTTGCTCCTGGCGGGGACATTTCACCTGCAGCCGCCTTTTTCGCGCCAGGATTTACAGATTATGCTGGGAGCAGCTCGCGACCGAATGACTCAGCTCGAGCAGGTTGATCAGGTTGGCTTCCAAAAGCGCCTGGAGAAAGGCAGCTCGTTATCCTCGGGCGATCGTCTTTCGAGCTGGTTATCGCGGCATTATTTGGCTCTGGTTAATTTTTTACTTTTCCTTTACGTTGGATTGCCATTCCTTGCCCCGGTCTTGATGGAGACCAATCACCCACTGGCGGCGACCATCATTTACCGAGTGTACGGGACAATGTGTCACCAGCTGGCTTATCGCTCCTGGTTCCTGTTTGGCGAGCAGCCCTTTTATCCGCGGGAATTGACGGGGATTTCTGGAGTGGTTTCTTATGAAATGTTGAAAAATAGCCAGGATATCGACCTGATTGAAGCCCGGAATTTTGTTGGGAATGAAGTGACCGGATATAAAGTGGCTTTGTGTGAGCGCGATATTGCCATCTATGCCTTTATGCTATTCTTCGGATTGATGTTTGCTGTTCTAGGTCGCAGAATGCGCCCGATTCCATGGTTCATGTGGGTCATCCTGGGGTTGATACCCATTGGCCTGGATGGTGGGTCGCAATTGTTTGGCATGATTCCTTTTCTGGCGGAGATTATCCCAATGAGGGAAAGCACTCCGCTACTGCGGACACTAACCGGTGGACTGTTTGGTTGGATGACTGCCTGGTATCTGTTTCCGATGCTTGAGGAAACGGCGCGGGAAACACGGTACATTATTCAGCGCAAGATGGCTGTGAGACAACAGGCTGATTCGCAACAGGAGAGGTAGACTCCCAATGCCGTTTCATGAAGCCGGTACCCTGCGCTATTTCACCTTTGATCTTTTTGACCGACATCAGCTGCTCCACGGAATTTTTACTCGCCTGGGTGGTGTGAGCCCAGCTCCGTGGGCGTCGCTGAACCTGGGTGGAACTGTCGGCGATTCGCGGGACCATGTTGTGGAGAACCGCCGACGCATCTTTGAGCATTTTGGACGTCCCGTTGAGACGCTTTTTGACGCCTGGCAGGTGCATGGCATTCAGGTATTATGTGTTGACCGGCCTCGACCACTGGACCAACCACATGAGAAAGCCGATGGTATCCTGACAGATTGCCCAGAAATTACGCTTATGATGCGTTTCGCCGACTGTGTTCCAATTTACCTGTATGATCCTACCAAACGGGTCATCGGGCTGGTACATGCTGGTTGGCGAGGGACGGTTAACCGGGTTGTCGCAGCTGCTGTTGGACAGATGATTTCCCGCTACGGGACCACGCCCGCAGATATCCTGGCTGGGATCGGACCTTCGATCTGCGTCGAACATTACCCGGTTGGAAAAGAGGTGGAAGACGCCGCACATGCCGGGTTTGGTCAAAAAACCGGCCAGGTTATCTGGCGGAAGAATGGCGCCGTTCATTTTGATCTCTGGCGCGCAAACCAGATTGTTCTGGAGGAGTGTGGCGTGCGTCAAATTGAGCAGTCGGGACAATGCACTTTCTGTAACAACGAGGAGTGGTATTCTCACCGGGCGGAGAAAGGCCAGACGGGACGATTCGGCGCGCTGCTTGCATTATAATATCCATTGGGTTGGTAACTGCCACATGGATACACAGGCATTGCAGATACAGAAAAAAATTGACCGGGTGCGAGAACAGATTGCGAGAGCGGCGCATTCGGTTGGTAGAAACGGCGCTGATATTCGCCTGGTGGTGGTAACCAAAGGCCAGCCGGTAGAAACAATCCGGGCAGCTGTGCAGGCAGGAGCAAGGATCCTGGGAGAGAATTATCCCGAGGAGACAGTGCCAAAAATTCAGGCCCTGCGACCGACCGAGGGGGTTTCCTGGCATATGATTGGGCACCTGCAGAGCCGTAAAGCCAACCTGGTGGTTGCGAATTTTGACCTGTTGGAATCGTTGGATAGCTTGCGTCTTGCCGCCCGGCTGAACCAGCAAGCAGGCGCTGCGAGCCGGGTATTACCTGTCATGCTCGAATTCAATGTCAGCGGTGAAGAGAGTAAATTTGGCTGGCCTGCCTGGGATGAAATGGCCTGGAATCAACTTTTACCCGAGGTCGAAAAAATTTTGGCTATGCCATCTTTATCTGTGCGGGGGCTGATGACGATGCCCCCGTACAGCCAGGATCCAAACCAAACTCGCCCATATTTCGTTCGATTGCGCCGGCTGCGCGATTTCTTCGCGGCGCGATTTTCGGAGAATTTTTTTATCGATCTTTCAATGGGCACCAGTGTCGATTTTGAAGTGGCGGTCCAGGAGGGAGCGACGCTAGTGCGGATCGGTGAAGCGATTCTCGGACCTCGCCCTGGAAAAAAGTGAAAAGGTTATAAACCAGATTCCGCGATATTTGACATAAGGGTATAATAAACTTCACTATGAGCGATGCGATTGTAATTGTTATTCAGACACTCGGCCAGATCCTGACGATCATTATTATCATTGACGCAGTTCTGTCTTTTATCATGGCGCCTGACCATCCAGTTCGGTCTGCACTGGGGCAAATCCTCCAGCCGCTTTATGCCCCCATCCGGCGTTTCATGCCCTCAATGGGTGGGTTGGATTTCTCTCCACTCATTTTGCTCCTGTTGATCCGGGCTGTTGTGTGGTTTATGACGTCGATTTTTGCATCTTAACAGGTGGCATGATGAAGGATCATTCATTTCATTTGCATGACGGTCAGATGGGGGCTGCGATCACGGTGCGGATCACCTCGCGAGCCAGTCGCAATGAAATAAGCGGGATCCTGGATGATGGCACGGTCAAGATCCGCCTGACAGCTTCTCAGGCAGCTGAGAAATCCAACCAGGCGTTGATTTTGTTTCTTTCTGAAATTTTGGAGATAGATCCAAAGCGGGTGGAGATCATTGCGGGCTTAGCGGGCAGCGACAAGCTCGTAACAATTATTGGAATGGATAAATGGGCCGTGCACGAACATATTATGGCCCATCTTCCCTGAGGCAGGCTGCTTTTCTGGCCTAGCCTATCTCCATTTCTTGTGACTCTGGGAGTTCGCTTCCGCTGACCGCCATCCACCACAGTGCCTGGATGGCTGGCTCGCGAATCGCTTCTTCTGCTCCAGATAAAAGTTCATAAATGCCATGGATAACGCTTTTGTCTGGACGGTTGCGGAGGTATCGAAGGGCTGCCATTTGTTCCTCAACTGAACCTGACCTGAGCACTGTTTGCAGCAGGTCTGTGGCTGGCTGGCCGGGCAAAATTCCCTTGCCAAGCTTGCTGGCGAAGGCCAGCAACCAGGGGGTTTCTGAGGGTGGCGGAAGAAGACCCGGGCTGGTGGGATTGGCTTGTTGGAGCATTTCGAATGCCTGACCCGCGGCATTCCGAACTACCCAATCTCCATCCTCAAGGGCGGTCTTTTCCAGGATCTTTTGTGCCCAGGGCTCCCTGACCTGCAGCAACCCGAACATGGCTGCGCGGCGTACCAGCAAATCATCGACCGTCGCGGCTTCTTCCAGGACTTTATGCCCTTCTGTACGATTCTGTGCCAGACCTTCAGCAGATGCACGGCGAAGGTCTTCATCGCCGCTCAGTAACATTTCGACCATGGCATTGATTGCGGTTTCTCCTGGGATGGCCGCCAGCGCCAGGCATGCAGCCTGGCGGACGTTTGGATCATGATCGATAAGCAGATCCAATATATTGCTAATGAGCTGTGCGCTGCCGAGAGCACCGCAGCCAAGTAAAGCAGCTCGCCTGGTCGTTGGGGAGCGTGAAGCGAGCAACTGCTTCAGGAGCCTGGGGACAGACGGGTCTCCGGAGAGATAAAAGGCGTTAATCACACGGGCCTGGATGCTGAGTGGAAGGCTGTCTTTTTGCAGTAAACTGACCAGGCGCCGCATAATGATGGGGCGCCAGGCCGCCTGTGCAGGAGCATCGCGAAGCCAGCGTGCGGCGGCGAACAAATTTCGGTAAAGGGGAGCGGCTGGATGTTCAATAAGAGGTAAAATCCAGGAACAGTCATCCTTAGAGGCCGCGCTATATTGCAGCACTTGAGTGGTGATGACCCAATCCATTCGCTTTGTCAACTGGCTCGCAGTCTCGGCCGAGATTCCTGGACCGGCCAGGAACCCAAGGAAAATTGGGTTGCTGAAGCGGACCTGCCCATCAGGATGTTCGATCAGCACCCCCCCTTCAATTAGCCCGGCGAGGATCTGCTCGCCTCGGCTGCTTACCAGGCTGCGACCGGTTTTCTTACGGATCCTGTTCGCCCCTCCTGTGGTTGAGATATTGCCATCAATGCCTGGTTGGCCAGGTGCTTCGATCGATGCCTGGACAGATCCCTGTTGCGAGTGTAACCTGGAGAGGGTTTTTTCCATCTCTGAGAAGGCCAGGCTGATGCGCGACTGTTGGACCATTTGCTGGGCAAGTTCTTCCAACGCCCTGATGTCACCGGGGTCAGGTAGATAGCGGGAGACATAAGAATTAAGGATGCTCATTGGCCGGCTGCCACTTAAATCACCGGCATATGCTCCCCACAATCGCAGGGTCCATTCCAGGGGAGAATAGAAATTGTCCTCAGGCGTAAGCCAGTGATCATATAAGATCGGATCGATATCGAGAAAGCCCGGCGCTTTTTTTAACTCGGGAGCAAGCCTGGACTGCCAGATCTCATTCCACTTCTGCAAAAATGCGCTTCTTTCTGCCCGGCTCCAGGCAGAAATTCCAAGCGGGTAGAAACCAGCCCGGGTCAAGCCGTCGAGGAAATCGGCCGAGGCCGTGACGATCATCTGCAGGCGCGGGTGCTTTCGGTGCAGCGCGCTCAAAAAAACCGTTGTTTCTGTTAGCTTCTCAGGCGGGATCTCATCCAGTCCATCGAGCAGCAAAACAACCCGGCGTCCTTTATCGCGCAAGACAGCCTGAATCAAGCGCGACAGTTTTTGCCGCGCGAGGCGGTTGGCTTGAATGGAAACTGCCTGGATGACATTATCGAGCGGATCTGAGTTTTCCTCGATAGAAACATTGAGATCCAGGATATGGATCAAAATGGGAATTGACTGGGCAAGTTTTTCCGCCGATTCATCCTGGCGCGCAATCTGGCAGGCAAGATGGTTTAAGGCTGTGGTTTTGCCCGATCCGGGTTGGCCGATGATTGCAATGTTTCGTCCATTTTGGGCGGCCTGGGCAGGGGTCATCCTGTTCACCCCAAAAGAGGCAATGATCTCGGGAGAGTCGGGCAGATATGGGATTATCTGGCTGGCGATGGATTGTGATTGCGGCTGGGCCCCAGGGTCTAATTCAGGTGGGGGAACCAGAAGCCAGGGTTGGATGATTATTTCATCGAGGGAAAAAAGAGGTGAGACCAGGTGCTGGCGTTGAGCGCGCTGCACTGTTTGGCGGCGCAAGGCCGCTTCGATGCCGGACAAACTTTTCCGCTGAACATTATTCCGATACTGGCGGAACTGTTCTAGCCAGAGGGGGAGTAAAGGCCGGATGCGCCCCAGCAACCACCATAACAGGCTTGCGGTTAGAAAGCCCAGCCAAAAAGAAAGCCTGTCGATGCGCAGTTGGGGCAGATCGAACATGATTAACCGCTATAAAGGATTCGCCCACAAGAGGAGCAAAAAACCAGTTCCTGGGCAGAACGCGCATTTTGCAGTTCTGCCGGGCGTATCGTTGCACCGCATACGGTGCATGAGCCATCACGAACTGAGGTTACAGCCACACCGCTCTTGCGCTTGCGGATGGTTTCATATGTCTTCAAGTCAGACTGAGACACGGGCGAAACGGCAGTCTCCCGTTCGGTTTGAAGGCGCTCCAGGTTGCGCGTAAGTTGATCTTTCTGTCCCAACCAACCTGCTGACCATTCGGCAAATGAGGCCTGGGCTCTGGCAAGGGCTTCCTGAGCAGATTTGAAGTGCTCATCTGCCTCTTCTTGAGCCAACATCGCCTCGATCTGTTGATCTTCCATTGCAGCCAGGTGCTTTTTTAGTGAAGCAACTTCTTTTTGAAGATCTTGAAGTTCCTTTGGGTTGCGGACTTTACCGCTGTATAACGTCGATTCACTCTGGGCAATCTTAATTTGTACTTCTTTGACCGCAAATTCCGACTGCTTGAGGTTCTGTGCGGCCTGGTGTCGAACTTTTCCAGTCTCTTCCAGGATATCGCTGGCCCGTTTGACCGTTTCGTCGCTCGAAAGAAGCCTGTCGATCTCTGCCAGCCCGGAATTTATCTGGTCGATCTGGGTGTCGATTTGCTGAAGCCTGTACAAGTGAAAAGCCTGGTTCATAGTTGTGATTATAGAAGCGGACTCTAATCAAAGCAAGCATTTTCGGCATCCAGACAGATTTGTAAGAATATAGTAAGTTTTTAGAAGACGGGTGAGAGGTTGTCACGGCTCTGGATCTCAAGTATACTGATTTGACCGCAGCTAACAGTCCGTTTGTCGAACAATATGAAGCGTTCATCTCTCCTGGTCACTGTTTTTATAGTTTTCGGTGCTCTGACGCTGCCATACGTTCTGGCAGCGTTGATGAGTGGTAGGGATTATCAGTTCATTGGTTTCCTGTTCAATCCGGTGGATGGCGCTTCTTACCTGGCGAAAATGCAGCAGGGTTGGTCCGGGTCCTGGCGCTTCACCCTGCCTTACACGCCCGAAGCGCAAGAAGGGGCTTTTATTTTTCTTTATTATCTACTTCTTGGGCACCTGGCGCGTTGGATCAATCTTCCATTGATCTGGGTATTTCACCTGGCACGTTTATTGGGCGCCGGGATGCTGCTCGCTGCGCTTTTCGGATTCTGCCGGCGAGTCTTTCGTGATCAGCCTGAGCAAATCCCGATTGCTTACATTCTCTGTGTGGTGGGGTCGGGTATGGGTTGGCTGGTAATATTTTTTGGCTCGCTCCCATCCGATTTCTGGGTTGCAGAAGCTTATCCATTCCTTTCGATGTTGACCAACCCACACTTCCCACTTGGGCTGGCTTTGATTGTCTTCGTTTTTAATGATTTTCTGGAGGAAGAGGTTCCCTATCGTTACCCCAGGCTGGCGCTGGCTGGCCTGATCCTTTCAATGATCTCACAATTTGGGTTGGTTCTGGTCTTGGTGGTTGCCAGTGCTCGCCTGGCATGGATATGGATAGAATCCCGCCGGTTGGAGTGGCAACCTGTTATCAGCCTGGGATTATTCGGTGGACCGTTCTTGTTTTATCAATACTACGCCATCCTGAGCGACCCTATCCTGGCAGGCTGGAATGCTCAGAACCAGACTCCCAGCCCACCAGCCTGGGATTTGTTGCTTTCATTTTCGCCAGCGCTGCCGTTGGCGGTCTGGGGCGCGATCCAATTGCTGCGCCAAAAACATGACCCGGCCCGGCGCCTGTTGATTAGCTGGCAGGTCGTTGGCGCGCTGATGCTGAGCGTGCCTTTTGCCCTGCAACGCCGGTTTATCCTTGGCTATTACATCCCGACGGCCTTCCTGGCGGTCTATGGAATGGCAGATATCGTCGGTCGGTGGCCTGCCTGGCGGCGCCTGCCTGCGCTGGCGCTGGGTCTTGCACTGCCGACGAACCTGCTGCTCATTTTAATTGGGCTGGCTGGCGCTGCTAACCACTCGCCAGAACTATACCTGACCCGGGATGAAGAACGAAGCCTGACCTGGATAAAAGCGGAGACAGAGGAAAGATCTGTGGTGATAGCTTCGCCCGAAATGGGTCGATTTATCCCGGCATCTACTGGCCGGTGGGTGCTGTATGGGCACCCATTCGAGACATTAAATGCAACCCAAATGGAAGCAGAAGTTCTTGCGTTCTACCAGGAACCACTCTGGGGGAGCGCACTCATGACCTACCTTTTCGAACGAAAAATTGATTTTATTTATTACGGTCCGCGCGAGCAAGCCTTAGGCAGTGGGCAGAACCTGCACTTATTTCCTGTGGTGTTTGAGTCCGGGCCAGTAACCATTTATGCGGTAAAGCAGGCGCCATAATGGGCACCATTATGCGCGTAGCCATTTTTCTTTTGCCGGTGTTCATTTTGCTGCCGCACATGAACGAATTTGTGTTTCAGCCAGGTGCGCAGTATTCTGACATGCTCATCAGCCATTATCCAAACGGCGTTTTTCTACAGAAAGTGGTGCTCGAGCAGGGCGTTGTTCCGCTTTGGTCGACGACGATATTGAGCGGTTATCCTTTTTTCGCGAACCCGCTTTCTGGGCTGGCTTATTTTCCTGGCTGGCTGGCTTTCCTCCTGCCTTTACCATTTGGATTTAACCTGAATCTTGGGCTGCATCTGGTGGGAGGCGGGCTGGGGATGTATTTGCTGCTGCGCCGGGAAGGGCTGGTGGAAGCTGCAGCGCTTCTGGGTGCTCTGGCGTTTGCAACGCTGCCAAAGATTTATGGGCATATCGGCGCCGGGCATCTTACCCTGGTATATGCGGTAGCATGGACACCCTGGATTCTGTATATTGAAAAACGAGCCAGTACTGCCGGTTGGTTGGGTTGGTTTCTCCCCGGCGCCGGACTGGGGATGCTCGCCCTTGCTGATGTGCGTTGGGCTGCTTATGCGGGCCTGTTGTGGATTAGTTTTAGCGCCAGGGAATATTTCAACCATAAGGTTCGTCCTGGCTTACTATTCTGGACGGCCTCACGATTGGGCAACCTGGTCATGGCTGGCCTTATATCGGCACCGCTGCTGCTTCCCCTGGCTCAATATGCACAGCTTGCAACCCGAAGCCAGATGACGGTTCAGGAAAGCCTGGTCTTGTCCCTTCCCCCGGCCCGGCTGCTAGGTTTGGTTTTTCCTGATATTGGTGGATCGGCGGAGTGGCAGCTATATCCAGGGGCCGTCGTCCTGGCGTTGACATTGGCTGCTGGGATGAATCCGCTTCTCCGCCGCAAGGTAATATTTTGGATTTACCTCGTGGTAGCGAGCCTGATATTTGCTATGGGGGAGGCAATACCCTTTTTTGAACGGATTGCCTCCCTGCCAGGAATAAGCCTGCTGCGCGTGCCTCCCAGGGCGCTCTTGCTGGGAGGTTTTGGCTTTGCTGTTCTGGCTGCTCACGCTTTGAACAGTCTGGTCGCCTTCGGCAGAAATCGAAGAAAACCGGGTTCTGACCGGTCTGACCTTATCTTGTTTGGCCTGGCAGCCTTTTTTGGATTTTTGGCCATAGGGATGTTTTTAATGGTCGATCAGGTGCTGCTCCGGGTGAAGTTTGCCTGGGGAGCGTTCTTCTTTGCGACAGGCGTGTTGTTAATCTGGCTGGCGCGAAAAGGGTCCGTGAGAGAAGAAGCCCTGGTCGTGCTGTTTATCAGTGCCTGTATGATCGATTTGCTGGGTGTAAATGGCCTTTCGCTCAGCTTTCTTTCGCCGGATGACGCCATTTCGCAAGGTAGGGAAACAGCTGTGTATTTGACTGAGAGGGAAGGCTCAGGCAAATTTCGAGTCTATTCACCTTCATACAGCATATCACAGGCAATTGCAGCCGAACGCAACCTGGAACTGGCTGATGGTGTTGATCCACTTCAACTGAGTACATACGTGGACTTTATGACCCGCGCAACCGGTGTTCCAAACCGGGGGTACAGTGTTACCCTGCCGCCATTTGCCAGCGCGAACCCGACCACAGATAACCGGGATTACAATCCGGACCCTGATTTGTTGGGACTGTTGAATATCCGTTATGTTGTCGCGGAATTTCCATTACAAGATGATCAACTTATCCTCCTAAAGCAGACCGGGTCTACGTGGATTTACCAAAACCTGGCCGAACGACCGCGTGCCTGGGTTCAGCCAGCCGCATCTAACCTGGGGGAAAATATTGACCGTACTCCTCAGGTAAATTCGCTAATAAACCGGATAGAAGTGCGCGCTCAGGGGCCGGGCCTGCTGGTGCTGTCCGAAATTATTTACCCGGGATGGGAAGTTTGGCTGGATGGGGAAAAGGCCAGGATCGAGAACGTTGGCGGTTTATTGAGGGGCGTCCAGATCGGTGAAGGAGAGCATCTGGCTGTTTTTATATTCCGCCCGTATGTGCTGTACATTGGCCTGGCGCTGGCAGGCCTGAGTTGGATGATTGTGCTGGCTGCAGCAGCGATATTTCTCAAGAACAAGATGGCGCGTAAAGGGATCAGAGCGGAAATGCTATGACAGACACAACTCCAGATGGGCATCGATCTGCACCAGGGTGGAATTTGACACCAACCTGGCGGTCCGACCGCCGCTGGATTTGGTATTTTGCGCTTCTTGTGCTGGGATTCACGACGTTGCCTTATTTATTGGGTTACGCCCGGCAGGGAGAGAATTGGCGTTACAGCGGGTTCTTGTTCGGCGTCGAGGATGGCAACTCCTATATCGCGAAAATGCTGAGGGGGGGCCAGGGGGAGTGGTTGTTCCGGACCCCTTACTCGCCTTTTCCGCAGCGTGGGATTTTTATGTATTTTCCATATTTGCTGCTGGGTAAATTGACCGCCCCACCCGGACAACACGAGCAGCTTGTTGCACTTTTTCATCTATTTCGCCTGGCAGGCGGTATCGCATTGGTATTTTCCACTTATGCTTTTGTGGCGATCTTTATTCATGAAAGGACCTGGCGGCGGGTTGGAACGGCCCTGATCATCCTGGGTGGTGGAATGGGCTGGTTGGTTGTCATTGGGGCTGGTAGCTTGTGGGGAGGCGATCTGCCGTTGGATTTCTATTCCCCCGAAGCCTTTGGGTTTCTGATGGTTTTTGGCCTGCCCCATCTGGCTGCGGCGCGCGCCCTGTCGTTATGGGGGCTGCGAAATTACCTCATCCATTCGGATCAGAAGTTTACCTTGAGGAATGCCCTAAAGACCGGGTTGATATGGATGGGGGTTTGGCTGCTGCAGCCGATTAATATTATTATTACCTGGGGAGTGGTCGGCGCGCATCTGGTTTTAGCCTGGCTTTGGCAGACACGTCGTGGCGGTTCGGCCGAGTGGTTGAAATGGCGGCAATACCTGAAACATGGATTGGGGATCTGTATGTCTTCTGCCCCTTTGGTTCTGTACACCTTTCTATCGTTCAGGTTTGATCCGTCCCTGGGAAACTGGGAAGTTCAAAACCAGCTGCACTCACCACCGATTCATCATTATTTACTTGCATACGCTTTACTCCTTCTGCCGGCGGTTCTTGGTGTTGGCCTGAGCTTGCGGAAAATACCCTGGACCGCCAGCCTGATTGTGGCCTGGGCAGTGCTCGCTCCGATTCTGGTATACCTTCCAGTTAGCATACAACGACGCTTGATCGAGGGATCATGGATAGCGATTGTCATCCTGGCGCTATTCTGGATCGAAAATCAAAAAAAGGCTGTACGGAAATGGGCGCCAGCCTGGCTTTCACTTTCTTTCCTGACTACGGTGGTTATCTATCTTGGCAGCCTAACAATGGTCTGGAATCCACGAATGCCACTGTATCGGCCAGCACAAGAGATTGAGATTTTTAATTTCCTGGCCGAGAATGCAGGTGAGAATGAGGTTGTCCTGGCCTCTTTTGAATCTTCCAACTCACTTCCAGCCTGGGCTGCGGTAAGGTTAGTGACCGGGCATGGCCCGGAAGGATATGCAAGCGCTGAAATGCGCGAGGTTGTGGGACGTTTCTACGGCTCAGGTATGAACGAAGCTGAGCGAGCGGTTTTTCTGCGGGAATTTGGGGTTGATTATGTATTGTGGGGGCCAGCCGAACGCAGCCAGGGCGATTGGGACCCTCGTCAGACTGCTTACCTGGCGCCAGCCATTGAAATAGGTCCTTATCTTTTGCTGCGTCAAAACTCGCTCCCATGAGGATATCAATGCAGTGCATCCTAGGGGTTCGAGATGCCCTGAAACCTTACCTGATTATCCTGATTGCGCCCTTTGTCTTGCTGGCGCCGATCCTTCTGCGCGGGCAGGCGCTCTTTTGGGGTACGCCATCCCTTCAGTTTGTGCCCTGGTGGTGGCAGGCGTGGTTGAGCCTGCGCCAGGGCGTGCTTCCGTTATGGAATCCCAATAATGGATTGGGCGCGCCGCTTCTTGCCAATTACCAGGTGGCCTTGTTATATCCCCCGAACTGGATGCTCTATGGGATGGCTGCAGCAGGTGGGCCGCCGGCTGTTGCCTGGGGATATACTTTCCTGGCGGCTGCGCACCTGGCCTGGGCCGGGCTGGGCATGGCAATTTTGCTGCGCAAACTGGGAATTGGCTGGCATGGACAGATGGTTGGCGGTTTGACTTTTGGCCTTTCGGGGTACCTGGTCGCCAGGTTGGGATTTTTTAGCATGGTTTGGGCCGGCTCATGGCTCCCCTGGGTGATTTATTTTAGCTGCCGGCTCGCCAGCTTTTCCTCTCAAATTCCCTCCGAACTTCGCGGTCGCTGGCTCCCGTCAATTGGCCTGGTCGGCTGCCTGTCTATGCAGTTGTTATCAGGGCATGCACAATTGACCTGGTACAGCTGGCTTCTGGCCGGCATGTGGGTGATTGCGGCAGGCCTGCGCTCGGGAGGGCTTCGACCTATGGCGCGCGCGTTGGCTGGCCTGGTTTTGGCGGTTGTTTGGGCGGCGGGAATTGCGGCTGTGCAGCTTGTGCCAACCTTTGAATACCTGCAATTGTCTCCCCGCGCCGAGTCATTTGCGTTCGAAGATGCGCTAACTTATTCGTTTTGGCCCTGGCGCTTTCTGACCCTCTTTGCCCCAGATTTTTTTGGAAGCCCGGGGATGGGAAATTATTGGGGATATGCCAGTTATTGGGAAGATCATCTTTACCTGAGCCTCACCCCAATGCTTTTAGCTCTGGCAACCTTATTCCTGCTGGCACGTGGCGTACGGGTGGCGAGCCGAGATCGACACTGGAGCCTGGTCCTTT
>CAZBDC010000025.1:36493-41176 GCA_964490575.1 uncultured Anaerolineaceae bacterium
TGCATGGGTTCTTCTCCTCATCGCGTTTGTCCTGGGGCTTGGGAAATTTACCCCAATTTTCCCATTCCTTTATCGCTGGGCGCCTACCTTTGATATGTTTCAGGCACCGGCGCGATTCTTAATCTGGGCAGCTTTTGCCCTTCCAATCCTGGCGGCAGTGGGTTCGGAGCATTGGAATTGCCCGGCCGGACGCGGACTGTATTGGTTCCGTTTGGGGACGGCCGGGACCTTCGCGGTGACCCTGGGCGCAGGATTGGCCTGGTTGCTGATGGAAGATATTCAACTTACGTTTGTGCGCGCCACAGCCCTGGCTGGGATTTGGGGCCTCGGATTTGGTTTATTGACTCTGGTGATTCCTTATGTTCGAAAACATCAGCGGACTACTCTCTGGCAGTGGGGCGTTCTTGCCTGGATTCTGGTTGACCTGTTGGCGGTGGGGTGGGGATTGAACCCAGGCGTCGGGTTGGATTTCTACAGCAGCCCTGATCCTGGTGTGGCGATGCTAAACGAATCTGCCCAGGGCCAGCGGATTTACATGAGCCGGTCTGAAGAGTACGATCTGAAGTTCCGCCGCTTTCTGCGGTTTGCGGACTTTCGTTCCTTAGAGGACTGGCAGGCCATGCGTCATTCGATCATCCCAAACCTGAACCTGCTAGATGAGATCCCCTCTGCGAACAATTTTGATCCGTTGGTCACCGAAAGATACGCACGCTGGATAGGTGAGATCGAAACATTATCGCTTCCAGCCCGCCATGGCTGGCTGGCGCTTATGAATGTCGGTTTTGAGGAGCGCATCGATGGGAGCGCAACTGGAGGTGTGCGTTTTGACCGGGTCGACGGCGCACAGCGGTTCCACTGGTATAGCTGCGCGCAAGTCGTCACCGGCCAACAGGAAGCCTGGGCATTGCTGCAATTGGAATTTTCTGCGCCACCGAATCGAGATCGAAAGGTTATTCTGGAAATACCTGGGCAGAGTCTGAATGCCTGTCAGCCGACCGCACAGACCGTGATCCGAATGGTTGTAGATCACCCGCAGCGGGTGGTCGTGGAAGTAAATGCTCAGGCGGGGGGCTGGCTGGTATTTGCTGATAGTTGGTATCCAGGTTGGATCGCCAAAATTGATGGGCGCGCGGTATCGATTTACCCGGCTGACACACTTTTCAAGGCGGTATATGTTGAGGCTGGCGCGCACAATGTTGAGTACATTTATCGTCCTAAAGGGTTCTATTTCTCCGCTTTGTTTAGTATACTTGTACTGCTATCGACCATTGTTCTGTATCGATATCGGGGACGCGGGATCCATGTGCCGTTGTCCTTTTCTTAAAAACACTCGTAGGAAGACGATCTAAGGATATGCCGACGGGTAAATTGGACCAATCTAAGCAATAAGATATCACGGGAGAATTCTTTATGGAAACGGAGTTGACGGTTTCAGAAGTTCAGAAGTATGCTGATCGACTCATAGATAATTTGCGAATTGTAATTGTTGGCAAAGAGCAAGCGCTCGAGCTGACAATTATTGGCTTGTTATGTCAGGGGCATATTCTTATCGAAGATGTTCCGGGTGTAGGTAAAACGGTCCTGGCTCGCAGCCTGGCTCGCTCTCTGGGGGTTACATTCAGCCGCATCCAGTTCACGCCCGATATGCTCCCCAGTGATGTGACCGGCGTTTCGATCTTCAATCAACAGACTCGCTTGTTTGAATTTCGCGAAGGTCCCATCATGGCACAGATCGTTCTGGCGGATGAAATCAATCGTGCCACGCCAAAAACCCAATCGGCATTATTGGAAGCGATGGAAGAACGCCAGGTTACCGTAGATGGCGTCACTCATCAGCTGCCTTCACCTTTCATGGTTTTGGGCACTCAAAACCCGATTGAATACGAAGGTACATTTCCGCTGCCCGAGGCTCAGCTCGATCGCTTCATGTTGCGCATCCACCTGGGATACCCGGCTCTGGATGATGAAGTAAAGATCCTGGGCGATCAGCAGTTTCAGCATCCAATTTATTCGTTAAAACCGGTCACTACCGAAGAAGAACTGCAGCAGATGCAGGAGGCAGTGCGGAAAGTTTATGTTTCTCCAGCGGTCAAGCGATACATCGTTGAGCTAACCCGATCGACGCGTGATAATCCGGATGTTTACCTCGGCGCCAGCCCGCGCGGCAGCCTGGGCCTGTTCAGGGCCGGGCAGGTTCGTGCTGCCATTCAGGGCCGTGATTACGTGCTCCCGGATGATGTTAAAGCAGTGGCGGAATATGTGCTCGCGCACCGTATCGTCACCAACCCCGCGGCGCGCTTGAAAAACCTTACCTCGGCCCAGATTGTGAAGGAAATTTTGACGAACCTTCCCGTACCTGGGGGGGATCTGGCCAGCAGATCGAGGGGCTGATGATTCTCCGCCGCCCATTTTGGGGTGTCCTGTTTTTATTTGCGCTAAGTGCGTTGGTAGCCTATTTCACCCCTTTAATTTCGGGTGTGCAGACCCCGATTTTCTTTACCCGGCTGGTGTACCTTTGTTTGTTGCTCATCGCCGTTGGATGGCTGTGGGCCACCTTATCGACTCGCGGTTTCAGCCTGCTGCGCGAAGCACGCGTGCTGCGCCAGCAGGTCGGGCAGGTGTTTGAGGAGCGCTTCAAGCTGATCAACCGAATGCCATTTATTCGCTTATGGGTGGAGGTCCGGGACGAATCACAGCTGCCGGGAAGTTCTGGGACGCGGGTGATATCTTTGATTGGTCCGCGCCAGCAACGGTCCTATATTGCCTATACTTTACTCAACCGGCGGGGTTCGTTTAACCTTGGACCGACCCGGCTTGTTTCCGGCGACCCATTTGGACTATTTCAAAAAACGGTGACCCTGCGCAATGACAGCCGGTTGGTCGTTTTGCCTTATGTGGTGGATTTACAACGATTTCCATCGCCGATGGGCATGTTCCCCGGTGGACGCGCAATTCGCCGGCGGGCGGCAGAAATTACTCCGCAGGCTTCCGGGGTGCGGGAATATGCTCCTGGTGATGCGTTGCGCAGGATTCATTGGCCAACCTCAGCTCGCAAGGACCGTTTGATGACCAAGGAATTTGACCAAGATCCCCAAGCTGATGTCTGGATATTCCTGGATGCTCACGCCCCAACCCATTACCGGGCTGAGGGGATGAATGAGCAGGATCGGCAGCGCGTGGACCAACTCTGGCTCTGGCAGCGGAGTGTAGAGGTGCGTTTACCGGCGGACACCTTCGAATATGCGATCAGCGCTGCAGGTTCAGTGGCAAATTATTATATCAAGCAGGGGCGTACGGTTGGTTTTGCCTGTGCAGCCGATATACTCACGGTAATCTCACCTGAGCGGGGTGAACGCCAGCTTAACAAGATCCTCGAAACATTGACTTTCGTGAACAGTGATGGTGACCTGCCCTTGATTGGGCTGGTGGAATCTCAGGCGCCCAGCCTTCCTCGCGCCAGCACGGTTGTTCTGGTTACCTCATCAACCCACCATACGCTTGACCTGGCGGTCGACTACCTGATCATGCGAAACTTGCGCCCGGTGATTGTCTTCATTGATGGACAAACTTTTGGTGGTGACCTGGGCGGGAAAGAAGTCGTCTATCGAATTAAGCAGCGGGCTGTACCCGTTCTGGTAATCTCACAACAGGCTGACCTGCGGGAGTCGCTCGAATCAGAAGCCTGGATTCTCTAACAATCCGCTGATCTGGTTGGGCATTGTGCCTGAAAGGCGCTTGTCCAGCAAAAGAGCGGGCTGGGTTAAGATCAGTCTTTAGTTCAGGCGATGCCCGGCCTCGGCTGAAGGACTGCCTCGCAGCAGGTCAACCGCGTGCGGCAATACGGGTAGGATTACCTGAAGGTTTTCTATGGCCGCTTTTGGGCTGCCTGGAAGGTTGACGATCAGCGTGTGCCCGCGGATCCCGGCTGCTGCCCGCGACAGCATGGCGTGGGGGGTTATGGCCAGGCTCTGCTGGCGCATTGCTTCCGCGAGCCCAGGCGCAATTCGATCGATAATCGCGAGCGTGGCTTCGGGTGTGACGTCACGAGGAGAAAAACCAGTGCCACCGGTGGTCAGGATCAGGTCAATTTCACCTGTATCGCACCAGGCTACCAGGGCCTCTTCAATGTCGCAACGGTTGTCTGCCACGATACGGTTTGCAACGACCTGCCAGCCATGTTGCATGGCCATCTCTACCAGAGCCGGACCTGAAGCGTCTGGACGTTCACCGCGTACAGAACGGTCGGAGACGGTCAATATGGCAACGCGGATGCTCATTTGCTCCTTGCCTTTTCAACCGTGCAGCTTCTGGATCAATTCATCCGGCATGAAGGGCTTAAGAACAAATCCATCAGCTCCGGCTGCCAGACACCGATCATGCACATCCATCCCGGATGTCATGATAATTCTGATTTGAGATGTAACTGGATCCTGTCGGATCTGGCGCAGCACTTCAAAACCACTTGTTTCGCCAAGATGTACATCGAGCAGGATTGCGTCTGGATGCTCGGAACGGATAAAACTGAATAGAGCTTCCTGACTTTGATGAATCGGAGCGATTGATACCGCAAATCCTTCAAGTTCAAGCAATGTACGCAGGACGGTCTGCATGGTCAAATCATCTTCGGCCAGTATGACTTTAGATCGGAAGAGCGTCGTGTAGGGAAAGAGTGTAGGATAGGGT
>CAZBDC010000026.1:0-41138 GCA_964490575.1 uncultured Anaerolineaceae bacterium
ACACCCTATCCTACACTCTTTCCCTACACGACGCTCTTCCGATCTATCATATTTTCATTAAGTTCCAGTCCTGCCGGAACGCCTTCCAGGATGGCGACCAGCCCAGGGCCATGCGATTCACCTGCTGTTAGATATCGTAAGCTCATCCGTTTGTCATTCTCCCATCGTTATGTTTTGCGGGGCAAAAAAGGCACGTTCCATTACATCAAAAGGCGCGTCAATCCCGGTCCATCGCTGAAAAGCTAACGCCGCCTGGGCAACCAACATTCCCGCCCCGCCGGCGGCCGGTTGGCCAGCCTCTTTTGCCCTCCGCACCAGGACGGTCTCGATTGGATTATAGACCAGGTCGTAAATGGTAGCATGGCCGGGTAGCGGGATCGTATCAGGCCAGGGACAGCCCGCAACGTGTGGAAACATACCCACCGGCGTCGTGTTTACCACCAGGTCGACATCCCCCAAAAGGGCCAGATTCTCTTCGACCAACTGCATCACCTCGAGGTGCGACCTTCCCGGTAGTACCGCCCCAATTTCGGTGATAAGCGCCGTAGCCTGCTCCACGCGCCGCGCCAGGACCTTGACGTTCCATCCATTTGCCGCTAAGCCGTAAACAACTGCTCTGGCCGAGCCACCTGCACCCAATACCAGCCCGCGGCCTGGAACAGATGCCCCCATTAACCGGCTGAGATCTCGTAAAAATCCAGGGACATCAGTATTATCCCCGACCAGGATATCATCCCGCGATTTATAAATTGTGTTGACTGCGCCAACAGCCCTGGCCACTTCGCTCAGTTCATCCACCAAACTCATCACATACTGCTTATGCGGTATGGTAACATTCAAGCCATGTAACTCTCCCTGATGCAGCAAACCGACCAGGGCAGACATTGCTGCCAGCCCACCCTCACCCGGAGGAATTGGGAATAGCCTGTAATCTCCTTCCAGCCGGGCTGAAGCCAGCGCCGCCCGATGAAGCTGAGGCGACAGGCTATGCCCCAAAGGATAACCAATCAATCCCAGGCGATAGACGCGCTTCGCCAGCCTCATACCGCTTCTTCTTCCGGCGATAAAACATCCGCGCCCAACCCACGCAGCGCTTTGACAAACCCAGGGAAGGATTCATCAATCATCTCTGCCCCTTCGATAGTCACCGGGCTGTGTGCGGCCAGGCCAGCCACCGTCATGGCCATGGCCAGCCGATGGTCGCCATGTGCCTGAACTACACCGCTCACCGGCCGGGTGTTCCCCGAAATTACAAATCCATCTTGAGCTTCCTCTGCCAGCACCCCTAACCCGCGCAGATCTTCACACAATGTATGGATTCGATCGGATTCTTTCAGGCGCAGTTCCGCTGCATCATGGACGATTGTCTGCCCCTCCGCATAAGCAGCTGCAGTTCCCAGGATCGAGAACTCATCGATCATCCGTACAACCAGGTCTCCGCTGATTGTGCAGCCATGCAGACGCGAAGACCGAACCACCAGATCCCCGGTTGGTTCACCAGCCTGATTGTTTTCATTCTCTATCTGAATTTCTCCGCCCATACATTGTAGCGCTTCTAGCAGGCCGGTCCTCGTAGGGTTAAGTCCCACTCCTGGAATACGGATCTCAGAGCCAGGAGTAACCAATCCGGCAACGATTAGAAAAGCCGCCGCCGAGATATCCCCTGGCAGTCGCATTTGGATTGGACAAAGCGGGTTTTGAGGAGGAGTGAGTTGTGTCTCATAGAATAACTCGCCATCCAGGTCGATTCTCTGGCTGCTCACAACTGCCCCCATGCTTCCCAACATACGCTCGGTATGATCGCGGGAAGGCCCAGGCTCTCGCAAAATAGTCTTTCCATCCGCAGCCAGGGCAGCCAGGAGTAAACAGGTTTTCACCTGCGCACTGGCTACCGGGAGAGTTTCTACCAGCGGCTTCAACAACCTTCCAGTTGGACGAGAAGCCAGCTGCAGTGGTGCCGTCCCGCCCGAACCGGGCTCGATGATCACCCCCATTCTACGCAAGGGATCAACAATTCGATCCATCGGTCTCCGGCGGAGACCTTCTGAACCGTCGAGCACCGCCGGGATGCCGGCCGCAGATATAGCGCCAGCCAGTAAACGCAGCGTGGTGGCTGAATTGCCGCAATTCAAAATCCTGCTCGGTGGTTGCAAACTCGGTAGTCCTCGTCCCCGGACTGTTAGCCGGTCGCCATCCAGGCGCCAATCCACACCCATCGCGCTGAGCGAATCCAACATCACTCTGGTCACACCCGAGACAAGAAAGTTATCGATCCGGCTTTCACCCTCCGCCAGCGAAGCAAATAACAAAGCCCGGTGTGAAAGGGATTTATCTCCTGGCACCTCAACGGTTCCCCGCAATGACTTTCCGGGATTTACCACCAATTTCATCGTACGCTCCCATCGATGAGATGTTGGTAGTGTTCAGCGCTCTGCTCCAGGGCTTCCGCCAGGAGCCGGAAATTTCCTTTTTCCAGCAACGCCTCGTACTCAGCCAACGCCACCATAAATTCATGAATTGCGATTCGAATATTCTCGGTGTTCGTCTTCAGGATGTCCACCATCATGCCTGTTGAACTGCCGGCTAACCGACTGGTACTCCGAAACCCCGGTCCGACCAGCGCAGCAGACTCCAGAGGAGTAGCCTTCGCCAATGCACTGGCCAGCAAAAAAGGCATATGGCTGGTTGCGGCAACAATCCGGTCATGGACCTCTGCTGCCATCCACATCGGCTGGGCACCCACAGCTCGCACTGCTTCCTCAACAAGCACCCGGCCGTATTTACTGGTGCGATCCAGAGCTGTCAGGACAAAGGCTGCATCCCGGTAAAGTTTTGCTTCGGCAAATTCCAACGAAGACTTTTCTTTCCCACACATCGGGTGTCCACCAATTGGATCAAACCGTTCGGGAAGCGCCGCCATCGCCGCCACAACCTCGCGCTTGGTCGAGCCCAGATCAACAACAACTGCCCGTCCCGGACAGGCTTCCGGTAGATCCACCAGTGAAGCGAGGATGGCGCCAACGGGAACAGCCAATACCACCAGGTCGCTTCCTGGGAGAATCTTGCCAGGATGTGTATCAGCGCCGGACACGATCCCCAATTCCAGAGCGCGCGCCACCGTTTTTGGATTGGCATCAATCCCAACCAGCTCGGCGCACGAACCTTTCAAAGCCATCGCCAGCGAGCCACCCATCAATCCCAGACCCCAGATTGCAATTCGACTGGCACGAAGAAAGCCACTCTCAAAGGCAGGCTCTTCCATGACCTAGGCCTCCGCCTGGCTGGTCCTAAGGACGGCTCCTTGCGCCGGCAATGGTTTTGGATCGGGCACGACCCGACCCACCGCCTCGGCGATGATTCGGATCTGGCGAACCAGTTCCGCGAAGCGCTCCGGTTTAAGTGACTGCCCACCATCCGAAAGTGCCGTATCCGGGTCTGGATGCACCTCGACAATCAGACCATCCGCCCCGGCTGCAATCGCAGCTCGCGCGATTGGCCCCACGTATTGCCAATGGCCAGTGCTGTGGCTTGGATCCAGGATGACCGGCAGGTGGGTCAAATTCTTCAGCACAGGGATCGCATTAATATCGGTTGTATTCCGCGTGGCCGTCTCAAATGTACGGATCCCGCGCTCGCAAAGAATGACTCTCCGGTTGCCATGAGAAAGAATATACTCAGCAGCCATCAAAAATTCTTCTATGGTAGCCGAAATACCTCTCTTTAAAAGTACCGGGCGCTGGCTTTCGCCTGCCGCATGAAGCAAGGAAAAGTTCTGCATATTCCGCGCGCCAAGTTGAAGGACATCCGCGTAGCGGGCAACCGTAGGAACCTGTTCGGGTGAGATCACTTCAGTAACGATAGGTAGGCCGGTAGCTTCGCGTGCCTCAGCCAGCAGTTCCAAACCATGTTCACCCAGGCCCTGGAAAGCATAGGGAGAAGTACGCGGCTTGAATGCACCCCCGCGCAGCGCGCGAGCGCCGGCCTCGCGGACAGCATGAGCCGTTTCCATCAATTGCACCCGATCTTCAACAGAGCAGGGCCCGGCAATAATTACCAGCTCTCTTCCACCGATGCTTACCCCGTCAATTGGAAAAACCGAGTCCTGGGCAATGAATTCGCGCGACGACAGTTTGTAAGGACGCGAAATAGGAACAATGGATGCCACCCCGGGCATACGCAGGTACTGTTCCCGGTTCACCCGCCGGATATCGCCGACAACCCCGATCAGTGTGCGCTCTTCTCCCTGTGACAGATGGGCGCGAAGGCCACCTTCAGCCTCTACGCGCGCAACTACCGAACCAATCTGATCCGCTGTTGCTTCCGTACTCATAATAATAATCATCGTTCTTCTCCTGGTAATGAATGATTATTTCGATCCTGGCTGATATCGATCTGCCAATACCAGCTACTAACCTGCCCGGATCAAGTCTGGGCGCAACTGGACAGCCTGGCGCAAATAAACATGGTGGATATCTTTTTGCGCCAGCTCCGTATTCCAATGAATCAGTACCCGAATACAATTTGGAAGGCTTCCCGGTACGGCAATCTCTTGCGCATCCATCAACGGCACCTCGTTCCAACCCAATCCCCGCGCGGCCTGAGCCGGGTACGCAGCCCGTAGATCACCAGTAGCCGTAAAAAAAATACTGGCGATATCAGCAGGCCTTAGCTTCGGATTGGCCTCGAGTATCGCCAGCAGCAGTTCATGAGTCGCCGAGAGAATCGCCTCTGCGCTATCCTCATCCACAGTCGTAGCTCCTCGAATTCCCCGAACGGTCAACATCCTACCTCCCGAAAATCGTCTTTCCCTTGCCTTACATGTGCATGAACAAAAAAACGCGGGGCCATTGGCCTCGCGTTTCTGTTAGTTACCCAACTTCTCTACTTAAGCGTCGCCAACGGCAGCCGGAGTCCGGGAGCCAAAATAAAAAGCGAACGCATAATAAAAACAACAGAATAGGTTCATCAATATTTCGCCGTTGATTCCTTGAATTTGGAACAGTATAGCCCGCAATAACCTGCCTGTCAAGAAGCAATATTGGCAAAAAATGAAATACAATTTAGTTCGCAAACTTGTACTTACCGAATTTCATTGCAGTGCACTGGGACACCGCTCATCCGGACCTAATGTCTTCATGGTAAGATACTGATCATGACAGAATCACAACCCGTCTTTCTTGTCCGAGAAATTCCCATCTACGGTGATTTAATACTCTCCCCCATGGATGGCTATTCGGATCTCCCCTTCCGGGCCCTTGCGCGCGGGCTGGGCTCTGCAATGAGCTACACAGAATTCATCAACGCAATCGATGTGATCTATGGCCACCCGCATCTAGAGCAAAAGCTAACTTACCTGGAAAGCGAACGGCCGGTCGTCTACCAGATCTTTGACGACGATCCCGACCGGTTGGTCCAGGCCGCCCATAAATTACAGAAACGCGGTCCGGATATCCTTGATGTGAATATGGGCTGTTCTGCCAGGACGGTTTCAGGCCGGGGAGCCGGGGCAGGTCTGCTTCGCACCCCAGAAAAGATTGCCCGCATCTTTAGCCGGCTGTCTAACGAACTGGACATCCCGGTAACTGGTAAGATCCGCCTGGGTTGGGACAATGACTCGCGGAACTACCGGGAAATCGCCCGTATTATCGAGGAAAACGGTGGTCAGTTAATCGCCGTTCATGGGCGCACGAAACAGCAGGGCTATACCGGACAGGCTGACTGGGATTCCATTGCGGAGGTGAAACAACAGGTCTCTATCCCGGTCATTGCCAACGGCGACGTGAAAACTGTTGCCGACATAGAGCGCATCAAACACCACACCGGCTGCGACGGAGTAATGATCGCCCGCGCCGCGATTGGCAACCCCTGGATCTTCTCGCGCCTGGATCGCACGGAGGTCCCGGCTGACCTTCTCCGGCGAACGATACTCGATCACCTGGACCAGATGCTTTCGTTTTACGGTCAACAGCGCGGGCTCATTCTATTCCGTAAATACGCGGCCCGCTACCTGACTCCCTACCAGCTAGAAACGCCAATCCGCCAGGCTCTGATGACCAGCGAAACAAAAGAAGATTTTCTGGCGTTGCTGGACCAGATCATCTTCACTCAACTCATCGAAGCGCCAGAACTTAACCTTTAGCAGGCCCGGTTGTTTCTCTGACAATCAAACGGCTTTCCAACATTGTGAAGCCGGCCCCCATTCCACCACGCCGGTCCATCATCTCGCGTAGAGTCCGCATAGCCAGGCTGCCCATATATGCTTTTGGCTGTTCCACAGTGGTTAGTGGCGGACTGGAATGGGCCGCCATAGCGATATCGTCAAAACCAACCACCGATATATCCTGCGGAACGCGTAAATGATGAGCCCGGATCGCTTGAAGGGCGCCGAGCGCCATCAAATCGTTGTACGTTTGTACAGCCGTTGGGCGCTCATCGATTGGCAGCGATAACAACGCGCTCATCGCCTGAAACCCACCGGCTACGTTCGGAAAACCACCTGCCAGCCAGGACTGTTTTACGCTCAAGCCAACCTCACCGAGAGCGTTCTCAAGACCCCTGCGGCGAGCCATCGCCATTTCTGTCATCTCCGGGCTGGATAAAAAACCAATACGTTTGTGTCCCAAATTGAGCAAGTGCCTGGCCGCATGATACGTAGCCTTTTCAAAGTCGACTCGAATGCAGGCCACTTCGCCGCCACAGTGCGCACTGCGGTTGATGACCACCAGGGGAATCGAACATCGCTTGCAGTAAGCAATTAAGTCGTCTGTGGCAATGCGTGAACCGGCCACAATCACCCCATCCAGCGTCCGCCCAGATACCATACTCAACATATGCTCTTCGGGCTGCGTATCTTCGCCGGTGTCATAAAGGAGGATGCCAGTTCCATCCTGGCGCGCCTCCAGATCCACTCCACGAACGAGTTCCGGGAAAAATGGGTTCAATAAATCCGCGACAACAATTGCAACAGTGCGCGTCGATGATCCATCACCGGGTTTTGCCGGGTGAATGTCATAACCAAGGATGTCGGCCGAAGCAACAACCTTCTCTCTTATACTCTCACTGACCGGGGCACTGTTATTAACAACCCGCGAAACAGTTGCCGGAGAGACGCCCGCATGACGGGCCACATCGAGCAGACTTACGCGCGCGCGTTTATTCGCCAAATTGTGGTACCTGACCCCTTCGAAAATTTTTCCTGAAGCGAAGAAATATTTCAACCGATCATACCCTGAAACTGCCAATTTCGCAACCAATCCAAAAATTTTCTTCATGGCGATCGACTGGACAGAACCATTCCCCTGCCATACAATTTCTCTACGCAATACAATCATCAACTTGAAAGAGGAATACCGATGGCAGCCAGCACAAAGAAACGATCCGGCCGCACCCTGTTTGCGCTCGGTCTTGGGTACCTGATTGACCAGGGCGAAGCGCAGTCGATGGGAGTTCTTTCACCCATAATCCAGAGCTTATGGGGGGTTTCTTTCGGGATGATTGGCCTGATGGAGACCCTGCGCAATATTGCCCAGACGGTCAGCGCCCCGTTCTGGGGATACATTTCAGACCGTTTCTCGCGCAAACGGGTGCTCATCTTCGGCACCGGTGTCTGGGGCCTCTGGACGATTGCCGTCGGACTCGTTCCCGGGTTTACCAGTATGCTGATCATCCGCGCGATATCCGGCCTTGGGCTGGGCTGCCTGATGCCGGCAACTTTTTCATTGCTCGGAGATCATTTTCCACAAGCCCGCCGGGGACGGGCGCTAGGGGTCATTGGACTGGTCGGCCTATTGGGCACGGTTTTCGGTGTTCTGGCACTGGGTTTTGTCGCAAATCCCGAGCAGTGGCGGTGGGGGTTCATTGGCCTTGGCATTGCGAGCGTGCTTTCTGGGGTGTTCATCTGGCTGTTGGTCGACGAGCCACCTCGCGGGGCAGCAGAGCCCGAACTGGCCAATCTTATCACCCATGCGGATGAAAAACGCTACCAGATTAATGTCAAGGATATGCTAAGTACCCTGCGCATCCCAACCATCTGGGCTGCGATCCTGCAGGGCGTCACCGGGAGTATGCCCTGGGTAGTCATGGGGATTTACCTGATCAACTGGATGGTTCGAGAGTTGGGATACAGCAACGAAATCTCATTCAACAATCCGGCTGGCAGCGCCCCCCTGGTGTTTGCGATCGTTGTCATCAGCGCGGCGATCAGCAACCTGCTAGGTGGGATCATAGGTGATCACGCCGAAAAACTCAGCCCGCGTTATGGTCGCACAATTATCGGCCAGTTTTCCGTTTTCATTGGGGTTCCACTGATGTACATATTTATTACCCAGGCTAAGAATATGACCTTCTGGGGCGTGTTTGGGCTGGCCTCCTTTACCGCGCTGCTGATTGGCTGGCCCGGGCGCGGCGCCAAGGAACCGATGATGCAGGCAGTCGTTCCACCTGAAATGCGCTCTTCTGCTTATTCGGTGGTCAACTTCGTCGAAGGTGGATTATCCGCCTTTTCCAGTCTGATTGCCGGCTGGTTAGCCGACAGCCTGGGTCTGACTCAAGCCTTATTGTGGACCATTCCATTTCCATGGATCATCTGCGGCATCTTCTTCACCCTGTTCTACTTCACTTATCCAAAAGACGCCCAACGCGTTCGCCTTTCCATGGCACAGCGCCGCGAAGAACTGCTCGCGGCACACGCGGCAAACCAGGAAAGTGGCGGACCAGCTATCTAATCGAGTATACTACCTCCGGTTAGATAGGCCGAACGCATCTTTTAAGGAGACGATGAATGAAAGAAACTTACGGCTTCGAGTTAGTGAGCGAGCAATATATCGCTGAGCTAAATACGCAGGCGCGCCTCTTCCGGCACCAGCAGACTGGGGCGGAACTGCTTTCTCTCCAAAATGACGATGAAAACAAGGTGTTTGGTGTCACCTTTCGCACGCCCCCACCTGATTCCACCGGTATTCCCCACATTATGGAACATTCGGTACTGTGCGGCTCGCGCAAATATCCGGTGAAGGAGCCCTTCGTGGAGCTCATGAAAGGCTCCTTAAACACGTTTCTCAACGCCATGACCTACCCGGACAAAACTTGTTATCCGGTTGCCAGTCAAAACGTACAGGACTTTGAGAACCTGATCGATGTTTACCTGGATTCCGTCTTCTTTCCCCGGCTAAATCCCTACACATTGATGCAGGAAGGCTGGCATTACGAATTAGAAGCTCCTGATCAACCGCTATCCTACAAAGGGGTTGTTTTTAACGAGATGAAAGGAGCCTACTCGCAGCCAGAGAATGTACTGGACGAGCAGATTCAATCTTCACTCTTCCCGGATACAATCTATCGCCACGATTCAGGCGGTAACCCCTCCGCCATTCCCGACCTTACCTTCGAGCAGTTCCGGCACTTTCACGAGACATATTACCACCCCTCAAACTCTCGGATCTTCTTCTACGGTGACTTTGACGTGGAGCGCCAGCTCATGCTCACCAACGAATACCTGCATCTATTTGACCCGATCCCGGTAGAATCGACAATTGACCTGCAACCCCCATTTTACGAACCCCGCCGCCAGGTAGCGCCTTACGAAGTGTCCGACGATCAGCAAGACGCAAAGGCCTTTGTGACTGTAAACTGGCTGCTTCCCGAAGCTGGTGATGCGGAACTGACCCTTCGCCTTGCCCTGCTGGAGCAAGTCCTGATTGGAACACCCGCTGCGCAACTCCGCAAGGCTCTAATCGACTCGGGCCTGGGCGAAGACCTCGTCGGGCGTGGCCTTGAAACCGGCTCTCGCCAGATGTTCTTCTCAGCCGGCTTAAAAGGCGTTGAACCCGAGAAGGTTGACCAGGTCGAAAAGCTGATTTTGGATACCCTGGCCAGTCTGGCAGTTGACGGTGTCGACCCTGACAATGTCGCCGCCGCAATGAACACACTCGAATTTCGCTTGCGAGAGAACAACACCGGATCCTTTCCGCGCGGGCTGGCGATCATGCTGCGATCCCTCGACTCCTGGCTGTATGACCGAGATCCGTTCGATCCATTGGCCTTTGAGGCCCCGTTAAGTTCGATCAAAACCCGTATCGAGGCCGGTGAGAAGCTGTTTGAGCAATTGATTGAGCGTTTTCTGGTAAACAACCCACACCGGACTACAGTCATCCTGAATCCAGATCCAAAATTGAGCGAAAAACGTGCTGAGGCAGAACGAGAAAGATTAGATCGAGCCCGCGCCGAAATGAGCGAACAGGATGTTAAACAAGTGATCGAGACTGCCCGGGTTCTCAAAGAGCGCCAGGAAACGCCCGATTCGCCCGAAATGCTTATGACGATTCCACTGCTCGATCGCGAAGATCTCGATCGCGAAATCCGCCGGATCCCGATCGAGCGATTAAAAGTTGGTGCGAGCACGGTTCTGTTCCATGACCTATTCACCAATGGCATTCTATATCTTGATCTTGGGTTCAACCTGCACGTGCTTCCTCAGGATTGGATACCATATCTACCGCTCTTCGGCCGCGCGCTGACTGAAACCGGAACTCAAACCGAAAGTTTCGTTCAACTTCTCCAGCGGATCGGCCGCGCGACAGGTGGCATCCGCCACACAACCCTCACCTCGGCCAGGCGCCAATCGGGTGACAGCATCGCCTGGTTCTTCCTGCGCGGCAAAGCCATGGTTCCCCAAACTGGAGACCTGCTTGGGATCCTGAGCGATGTGCTTTCCGGCGCCCGGCTCGAAGACCAGGATCGTTTTCGCCAGATGGCGCTGGAAGAAAAAGCCCGCCTGGAATCACGCCTGGTCCAGGCAGGGCACGCGGTGATCAACAGCCGCCTGCGGGCCCGTTTTAATGAAGCTGACTGGGCTTCCGAACAGATGGGCGGGGTCAGCTACCTGTTCTTCTTACGCCAGCTCGTCCAACAAATCGAGAATGACTGGCCGGGCGTTCTCAATATTTTACAGTCCATCCGTAGCACCCTGCTGAACGGCCCCAATACGCTGGCGAACATCACCGTAGACACAGCCTCCTGGCAGGCAATCCAGCCCCATATCGAGAATTTCCTGTCCAATTTGCCAGACCGGGCGGTTGAGATGAGAACATGGCGGGTTGAGGATCTCCCTCGTGCCGAAGGCTTAACCATCCCATCCCAGGTGAACTACGTTGGAAAAGGTGCGAATCTGTTCGATCTCGGGTACCAGTTAAATGGCTCGGCCTTCGTAATCAACAACCACCTGAACGGTACATTTATCTGGGAGAAAATTCGTGTCCAGGGCGGAGCCTATGGCGGTTTTGCTGTGTTTGACTATCAATCGGGAGTTTATACTTTCCTCTCTTACCGTGACCCCAACTTGGTCGACTCCCTTGCGAACTACGACGCGACCGGTCAATACCTTCGCAACCTTACCCTGGACGAATCCGAACTGACCAAGGCAATCATTGGCACAATCGGCGATATGGATGCTTATCAGCTCCCCGATGCAAAAGGCTTCACCTCGCTGCGCTTTCACCTGCTGGGAATTACTGATGAAGAACGCCAACGGCTGCGTGACGAAGTGCTGGCGACAACCCAGGAAGATTTTCACCGGTTCGCCGGTATGCTCGATCAGGTTAAAAACCATGGACAGGTGGTGGTTCTCGGTTCAGACGAAGCAATCAAAAATGCTGATATCTTTACCGAAGTAAAGAAAATATTGTAAATGCAGATCCTTGAATCCCCCCGCGATCTATACACCATCAGCACGGATCCAGTCCGGCTTGATGTACACAAATTCACCGCTTGCTCAACCAATACTCGTGCTGGGCTAATAATCGACCGCCCAAGCAGGTAACAGGGATCCTTTATCAGATCAGTTAATTTTGTAACTGGGCAGCTATAAATTGAAGGGACGGGTTCTGTCCATGTCTGGATGCAAAGCACCCCAACATGGACAAAATCCACCTTCTTTCATCCAGGCCAAGCAGTTACTTATTGTTGATCTGCCGATAAATATCAACGGTTTCGACTGCATGGCGCAGGTGTGGGATAACAATACTGCCCCCCACCACCAGCGCCACATTGAAAGCATCGTACAACTCTTCATCGGCCCATCCCGCGTCGATGCACTGCAGGATATGGTAATCGATACAATCATTGCAGCGAAGCACCATTGAGGCAACCAACCCAAGCAGTTCCTTGGTTTTGCCTGGGAGCGCAGCATCATGATAAGCATTAGTATCCAGGTTAAAAAACCGTTTGATCCCCAGGTGATCTACTTCACTGATACGGGTATTCATCCGGCTGCGATAAGATTGAAATTCTTCTAAACGACTGGACATTGGGTCTCCTGTATGGATGAATTTTGACATCTGATACAATTACGAGGTCAAGCGACAAGATCCAGAGATGATTGGGCTGATGGATCAGAAATGCTGCTGCCCACGCATGAGGAGAAATTTAATGTTATCAGGAGGGAGATATGACTGGTAAGGTGATCCGGGTTCTATTCGTCTGCCTTGGAAACATCTGCCGCTCACCAATGGCCGAGGGAGTATTTCGGCAGCTGGTTAAGGAGGCGGGCCTGGCCAACCGTATTGAAACGGCCTCAGCCGGAACCGGTGGATGGCATGTCGGTGAGCGCCCCCATCGAGGGACATTGGCAATCCTCAAGGATCATAATATTGACCTTGGCAACAAACGCTCTTACCAAGTCACGCACTACGACGTGCGCGAGTACGATTATATTGTAGCCATGGATTCGGAAAATGTGGCCGACATCCAGGCCCTTTTTGGCAAGCGCGTCCCAAGATTAATGGAATTTAGCCTGAGGCGTGATCTGCCCCTGGATGTTCCCGATCCATATTACACCGGCGGGTTTGAACAGGTGTACGATCTGATTGAAGCTGGCTGCCAGGGTTTATTGTCCCACATTCGCCAACAAGAAGGAATATGAGGCAATTTCCTGAGATCATCAAAGAGCCGGTAAGGAAGGCAATCATCGAATCCGGCGACTCCACCGCCATCCACTCGGTTCACCTGGTAGGCGGCGGATGCATCAATAACGCTGTCCGTCTTGAGACGGAGCGCAATGTTTACTTTCTCAAGTGGAACGCCGCACCCCCGCCCAGGATGTTTCAGTGCGAAGCTCAAGGGCTGGCACTTTTGTCCAGAACCGGCGCCCTACGCGTGCCCAACGTTTTGGCTGTCGCCGAAGCAGATGGAAGCCAACCCGCTTACATCCTCCTGGAGTGGCTGGAACCTGGGAATGACCCCGACCAGGGCCGTCTGGGTGAACAAATGGACAGGTTGCATATTGAAAACCAATCTGTCCTCGGATCATCCACCTATGGCTTAGATCACGATAACTTCATCGGCCTGAATCAACAGGTGAACCATTGGGAAACAAGCTGGCCCCGCTTTTTCACCGAGAGCAGAATCCGACCGCAGGTCGAGCTGGCCAGGCAGAACGGTCATCTTTCACCGGAACGCCGCAAGCGATTGGAAGTGCTGATTGAGCGCATTCCATCTCTCCTGGATGGCGTAAAACGACGCCCGTCCCTGATTCACGGCGATCTGTGGAGTGGGAATGTGGTTCCGGGTCCAGATGGTCTCGCCGTGGTTGACCCAGCCGTCTCTTACAGTGACCGCGAAGCCGAAATTGCCTTCACAGAACTGTTCGGCGGGTTTTCCCGTCGTTTCTATACTGCATATGAGGCCACCTGGCCGCTTGAGCCGGGCTACCGCGACCGGCGCGACCTATATAACCTTTATCATCTTCTCAACCACCTGAACTTATTTGGCGAAAATTACGGCTACCAGGTCGATGCGATCCTGCGCAGGTATGTGGGATAATATAGTATATGAATGATAAATCGATGTACCCAAACAAGCTTCCACCCGGCACCCGTGAAGCGGCCCAGGTCGCATGGGACGCGATGTCTCCTGCCGACCGGCGCGCGATTCAAGAGCTTATTGAAGCCTTTCCATCCCAATCAAATCTGATCCAGCTCCTTCTCCGGCTCGCCACAACCGAATTCAAAATGGCCTTTGGGCGCAAGCGGCGCATCGCAATCGTCGGCCCTGCAAATGTGGGCAAATCGACCCTCTACAACCAACTTGTCCAACGCAAGGAGGATCGCGCCGAAGTCAGCCCGCTGCCAGGAACAACCCGAACCAACCAGCAGGCCGATGCCGGGTTGTTTACCATTGTGGATACACCTGGCGCCGATGCCGTCGGTGAAGTTGGGCAGCAAGAACAGGAATTCGCCCTGGGAGCAGCCGCAGAAGCCGACTTCCTCATCATCATGTTCGATACCATACAAGGCATCAAACGCACCGAATTGGAATTATACGAGCGCCTGGTTGGCTTGGGCAAACCGTACATCGTCGTAATGAACAAGATCGACCTTGCCCGGCGGGAACGGCAGCAGATCATCGATGCTGCCGCGAACCACCTGCGCTTAAAACCTGATGATATTGTCCCAATTGCGGCAAAAACCGGCGACAACCTGGATGACATTTTGGTTGCTATTGCTTTGATTGAGCCTGAAATTGTCGCGGCATTGGGCGAGGCGCTACCACAGTACCGCTGGCAACTGACCTGGCGAGCCATTGTTAGCGCTGCCTCCGCTTCTGCTGCCGTCGCCCTGACTCCCCTGCCCGTCGTTGATTTCATCCCTTTGATGGCTGTTCAAAGCGCAATGGTGTTATCAATCGCCCGTATCTACAGTTACGAGATAACCCTTGAGCGGGCTCGCGAGCTGGCAGCCGCCTTTGGGCTGGGATTTTTGGGTCGGACAATTTTCCGCCAGCTGGCCAAGCTGGGCGGGGTTCCGGGTTGGGTCCTTTCCTCTGCCATCGCCACGGCCACTACAGTCGTCATGGGTTATGCCGCTTCGGTCTGGTTCGAAACAGGCGAACGGGTCTCTTCTGAAACGCTCAAACGCATGACCAATGCGCTGACCCAAACCCTGCTCACCCGTCTTCGCACGCTGGGGAAGCGCAAGCCCAGTCAACAATCCTTAAAGCAAGAGATCGAGGAAGCGCTGCGAAAAATCCCTGGGGTGGAAAACCGGGCCGGGCTTGAGGGCACAGAAGAGGCTGCGCATGAGACCGCGCCACCCCCTGAATAAACCCGGACAGAAGTAATGCGCGGTAGGATGGCACAGTTCATCCTAATAACCCCGATATAAACGGCGCCAAAAGCCGTTCTGCATTCCGATGGCAAATATTGTGCCGGTCTTCATCTGTAATCCTGGCTGAAAGCAATGCACCAATCGCATGATGTGGATCAAACCAGGGTAAGTCGGTGCCAAATAACATCCGCTCCGAACCGGCCTCACCGGTAAACTTCTCGATCACGCCCCGGTTATCGAATACCGCGGTTAGTTCCAGGTAAGCATTCGGAAAGTCGCGCGCAAGCCTGACTGCCCCATCCCAATCGCCATGACACGAATGCCCAAGGAGCACCTTTACATTCGGGTAGCGTTCCAGCATGGGGCGTATGACGGACGATCCATCGTAAGGACTTCCGCCCCATGTATGCATCAGCAAAAGCAAATTGTTCTCTTCAGCGTACTCCCAGGCAACCCTGTAGCGCACATCGTTAACGGCCACTTGGTGATAATCGGAAAGGAACTTCAACCCGACATATGCGTCGCGGTGTTCAGCAAAAGTAGCCAGGTCAGACTCGATCAATTCAGGATAATTGGGGTTGATCACGCAGTAGGCTCGGAAGCGGTCTGGGTATTGTCGCACAGTCTCCAAGCTTGCCCGGTTGCCCACGTCGGGGGAATTTAGCGCAAGGTGATGCGAGAAAACCAGCATCCGCACACCGCACTGATCCATCGTGCGCAGCATACCCTCCGGCCCTCCGCGCGGGAAATAGATCGCAGCCCAAAACCCCATATGCCCGTGCATATCATAAATCGGGCAAATTTCAGACCGGCCCCGTTCCCAAAATTCCTCAGCTAAAAGCGAATTGCCAATCATGCCCCCGTCTCTCCTTCCTGATTTGCCCAGGCCAGCAGGCGGTCCAGGTTACCCGCAGCGATTGCCACTTTTGCTTCAAGGTCGATCTCAGCGTGCCGGATTACCATCATCATCCCCCCAAAGTATGACTCGGGATATCCACTGCCAAATAATATACGCCCCGGACCATAGCGATGGACGAAATCTTCGATCCCTCCATCTAGCAGATATTGTGACGTATCAATATAAACATTGGGGTAACGCTCGATCAGCGGTCGGAAACGCCGGTCTTCACCCCAGCAGCCATGGTCACAAATGACGCAGGTCAGATCCGGAAACTCCGCCAACAACGAATAAGCAATTTCCCAATTCGCCCCCTTAGAAACCGAAAGGAACAATGGAATTCGAAATTCTGCCACCGGTTCCAACCAGGATCCCATGGCAACCTTGTTTAACATAAAGTGATGAGGTTGCGGAAAAACGCGCAGCGCTGCTACCCGATCTGCCCGCATCTGAGCGATAAAGAGGTCGATCGGTGGAAATTCAACGCACTGATTGGGCAGAAGCGTCCAGCAGCCGGTCAGGTTGGGATAAGGACGGATAGCATCTGCCAGAAAGATATTCCCTGCTTGTGGTGAAGCATCCAACTGGGCTATATGCCAGACCAAAGCCCTTTCCACCCCGCTGCATGCCATCTCCTCCAAAAGGCCATCAACAGTTGGCTCGGACGCCAGAGAAGGCACGGACGGTCGGCCAAAGCAGGCACTACAGTCAAAAAACTGCACGGCGATTCTCCTGAAATTGAATAGATGCGGTTCTCCAGGTCAGGTGCTATCCAGCAGGCGTCCTGAAGCTTCGTCACGAATTCAGCTTGGGACCGAATTCGTCAATCCTTGATCACAACAACTGGTCCCAACAGACCTGACGCCAAACCTGCCTTATCCATCCGGTTTGCCAGAGAATTGGTGACCTCAACCTCGATTCTGTTCTTGCCATCCTTCAATAACCCTTCGATTCGGAATACATAAGGCGCCCACCAACAACAGCCCGCCTCCAGGCCATTCACCCGAACGCGCGCCAGCTCGCCCACCTCGCCCAGGTCCAGAGTCACTGCAGCCCGATCCTGTAGGTCAGGTAGGAAAAACTCGTTCAAGTATTTGACCGTACCCGAATAATTCTCCCAGCCTGTCCAGTGAGTCCAGGACTCGAGATCATCGATATTAACTGTTTCGGGTCCACCCTCAACGGCCCAGCCCTTTTCAAGACGGAGCAGTTCAACGGGCGCTTGACTCGCACGCACTGGCTCCCAGCGCGGCTTCTGGCCAGGATCAACCCGCAGGATCAGGCTGGCCCGGCGCTCCAGGTGCAGCGGATAAAACGGATTGCCTTCCATGCTGCCTGCCAGGAGGCAATCATTGCGGATCTCTCCGGTCCAGGCATTCCATTCGTCTACCCGGCCACGAATTCCAAGGTATAAGCTGCCAATGATGGGCTCTTCCCCTTCGTTAACCAGTACGTAGAAGTGGCAGCCGCCTTTCACGATATGACTTACCCGCAGGTCAGGGTGAGCCGGCATCAGGTGAACATCAGGCAGCATTAAGCTGGTCAGCAGTTCTAGAAGAGCCTCCACAGCCACAACCCGGGTCGCGCCGTCCAGCCATTCCCCGCTACCAGCCGGGTCAAAGATCACCACCTTCCCGCCAGCGGAGAGGAAAGCCTGCAGTCGATCACGCAGTCGCCCATCCAATCGTTCAGGTAAATCTACCAGTATCCAGCCATAACGCTGCTGACCGACATACAATTGACCCGCCTCGATCCTGCAAGCACCCGAGAGCAGCAGATCTTCTTCCAGGTAATTAAATTCGATTTGCCGTTGGTAAAGTGGTTTAACCATCGCCCAGGGAAGCCGGTCAGCCTCAGCCAGCACAGCTACCGGGGTAACATTAGCGCTGTCGGTCATCATCCAGCTCATGCGTTTGATATACCCGGCTAGGGTGGCATAATCAGGCCACCAGATATTGTTCGGCCCCACATCGGGCGGCCGTTCCCCACTACGGCGAGGCCCACGGATCGAGTAATAAAAAGCATGGGGGATCAGCCCGTTCACGCCACGTACGAAAAGCCAGTCTGTCATCCATTTCAGATCGTCCCCGGTCAGATTCCAGCCGCTGCCGGGGCGGCTGCAAGCCCCAAAACACTCAACAACATTGCGCCGTCGGCCGGCATGCCGGGCAGCATCCGCCGAGCATTTCGCCAGCGTGCTGTGCCGTCCCACCAGGCCCTTGTCATCCTCCGGCGCCACCCACCGCAGCACCAGGTCCTGCCCAGGGATTTGGAAATAGCGCAGCATGCCAATATCATCGCTCTCAGCCGGGTGACCGGTTAGCGCCACACCATGACTGGCGCACCATTCTGAAAGCGGGCGATAATATGTCTCAGCCAGCCGACTCCGGACGGCTCGTTCAAATCGACGCCGGATTACTATGGTCTGCGGGCCAACATCCAACCACAGCCCAGGCAAATCTGTCTCCTTCCCGCCTGACTCACAGTAATACGCAAGAAACCCGGCCGTCCAGGGGAGCAAATCTTTCCGGCTACGCCGCCCAAGGATCAGTGGCTCGTCAGTGAAAATGGCCTGGATCGTCCTTCCAAAATGACGACTCAGCCGCTGGTAGTACTTTTCGTGAGTAAGCTGGATAAAACGCTGGATAGCCGCCGGATTCAGCAGATCGCTGGCTGGCGGCGGGGTGTCTTCCCAGTCATCTTCGCCAAAATGAATTCCTCGGATTACACCCTGGCTGAAGGTTTCGATAAATAACATGATGAACCAATTTCCATCATCGAGTGGCCGGAAGTGAATCCTGCCATCTTCAATCGGTAGAGGCTGCGCGGTAGTAAGGTCAATTTCATCCCTCTCCCCCCTCCTCACCGCCTGGGCAGATACCAGGCGGTCACCCGGCACCAGGTCCAGTGGCTGCGTGGTTGTCTTCTGGCAGGGATACTCAATTTTCATCAACCCGCGGCTGGCCAGGTCAGGGTGATCTTTCACCACCAACCCATGTGCTGAACCACTTGGGTACATACCTTCATCATACAGATAAATGACCATACCGGTGGCGGCCGCTTCATCAACCGCAACCTCAACCAGGTCGAGGTATGTTTCAGAAAGATATCCAATCTCCCTCGGCAGCCCTATGCGCGGGTGAATCACTGCGCCCATCACGCCCTTTGCACGGAAATCCGTCATCTGCCGCAGGATTTCCTCTTTTTCCAGGCGATCATTCCAAAACCAAAACGGGATCGGCGTGAATTCATCCGGTGGGCTCTTGAATTCTTGTTCCAACCAATCACTCATCACGGCCTCCAGGAATTTTCCTCACGATGTCTCTATTGTACAACCGCCCTGAGAAAGGCTGTGTGCAAGCAAACCGGTCTGTGTTATACCGCCAATTGGGAAAAGTTGATATGATTAAGACCATATGGCAAAACCTGCATTAATCACGCTGTTTGGCGCAACCGGGTTCACCGGCCAGAAAATCGCCCGTGCCCTTGACCGCGAGGGCCTGGATTATCGCCTGGCAGGTCGCTCACCCGAAAAACTGGCTCAATTGGCAAGCCGCCTTTCTGCTCAACCAGTATGGCTGGTTGCCGATGCCATGCAGCCAGGCAGCCTGACGCCACTTTTCCAGGATAGCCGGGTACTGATCAACTGTGCCGGCCCTTTCACGGATCTTGGCGAGCGCGTTATTTCCCGGGCAGCGATGAGCGGTACCAGCTACCTTGACATAACGAATGAGCTCGGTTTTGTCTATCGGGCACGCAGTTACAGCCAGATGGCCGCGCGTGCTCATTCCACTCTGGTTCCGGCGTGCGCCTTCGAGGTTGCTTTAGCCGACTGCGCCGCCCATCTGGTTAGCGAGGATTTGCGCGCGTTCGACCCAAAAGAACCTTTGGACTGCATCGATGTGGTCTACCGCCTTGATGGCAAAGGTGCAAGCGCTGGTACGCGCCGTTCAGCAGTTCGCAGCCTGGCGACATCATGGATTGCCTACCGGGATAACGCATGGACCGGACAAATACCTGGAGGCAGAACGCGCCGCTTCCACCTGCCCGATAGGATTCAGGACACCTACGCAATCCCCTCAAGCGAAAGCGTCACCCTTCCGCAGCACGTGCCTGTCAGGCGCATAGATGTCTGGATGGCAGCTGCACCCGGCACACGTTTCTGGAACCCAGTAATCGTCCCCCTGCTGGCACGCCTTTCGCGCAGCATCTTAAAACCAATCATTCTGAAACTGGCCGCTTCTGGTGGCATGTCAGCCATCGAAATGCATGCCGAAGGCCCAAGTTCCGACTCACCTTTTACTATCCTGGTTGCTGCCCGCCAGGGCCACCGATCCCGCTGGATGACCCTTTCTGGCTATAATCCCTACAACCTCACCGCAGAAATTGTGGTTTATGCCGCCCGGCGAATGGCAAACGGCGAATGTGAGGCTGGCTTGCTGGCGCCGGCACAGGCGCTCGACCCAAGGGCATTCCTCAGCCACGCCAGGCAGAAATGGGGCCTGGAGATTCGTGAAGGAGAAGGACAACAACCATGAATGTAATTATTCTTCCCGATTCATCCAACCTGGCGCTTGAAGCAGCCCGGCGCTTCGCTTATCTGGCTGCCCAAGCCATCGAGAACAGGGGCCTTTTTACCGTGTCGTTGGCAGGTGGATCAACCCCTGGTCAAATGTATGAAATATTATCATCCGAACCCCATATCGCCATGATCGACTGGACCCGCGCATTTATCTTCTGGGGAGACGAACGCTGCGTGCCGCCCGACCATCCTGAAAGCAATTACCGAAAAGCGAAAGAGACACTTCTCGATCGGGTCCCTATCCCGGCAGATCACATCTATCGAATCCCGGCGGAACTTCCTCCTGAACAGGCCTCAGAAGTATATGAGGAAAATTTACTACGATTTTTCTCCTCACTTCCAGATGAAGATGAACGCCGGCAAGCCAGATTCGACCTGGTTTTGCTGGGTATGGGCGATGATGGACATACTGCTTCCCTCTTCCCTGGAACTCCCGCAATTCATGAAAACACACGCTGGGTCAGAGCGCAATATATTGATAAGTTGGCAACCTGGCGAATTACCCTGACCCCAGCGATCCTAAACCGGGCCAGGCATATTATTTTCCTTGTCTCAGGACAGGCAAAGAGCTACACACTCCCACGCGTCATTTACGGCACCTACCAGCCCGACCGCTATCCCGCCCAGGTAGTAATACCGTCCGAAGGCCTCCTTGAGTGGCTGGTCGATGAAGCAGCAGCGGCGCAGTTTTAAGATGAAGATTTTAATCACTGGTTTTGAGCCTTTTGGCGGTTCGCCTATCAATCCATCTGAACAGGTTGCCCTGGCTTTACACGGTCAGACGATCGCCGGAGCGGAGCTGTTGACCGCAATTCTTCCGGTTGATGGCCTGCGTGGTCCGCAGGCCTTGCTGGAAGCCCTGCAAAAGGGACAACCCGATGTTGTTTTATGTCTGGGCGAAGCGGCGCGGCGCCCGGTTTTATCGCTCGAGCGCATTGCGATCAACCTGCTCGATTACCGCATCCCAGACAATGCGGGCCATAAAATGATCGATGAGCCGGTGGTCGAGGGTGGTCCAGCGGCTTACTTCGCGACGATACCCGTCAGGGAAATCTACCAGGTTCTCCTGGAAACCGGTATCCCGGCAGAATTATCCCTGAGCGCTGGGGCGTATCTGTGCAATCAAGTCATGTACCGCCTGCTGCACTTCATCACCACCAACAGCCTGAATATCCAGGCCGGTTTCATCCACCTTCCAGCGCTGCCCCGACAGGCGGCGCTCCAACAAACTCCACAGCCCTCGATGAGTCTGGAAACCTCATTATCGGGCGTGCGTACAGCTATCGCCGTGATAACCGGAACCCGTTGCGATGTTTAACCTATCGGAGAGCCCAATCTTCTGGCCTGATCAAGTCAATTCTGCCGCCAAAATCCTACCATGTACTGCCACCTTCGCACACACTCTTATTACTCTTTCCTGGAAGGGTTAACCTCCCCGGCCGACCTTGTTTCAGCTGCAGTTGGGGCTGGAATGCCAGCCTTGGGCCTGACCGACCACCTATACCTGACGGGGGCGCTGCCTTTCTATAGATCATGCCGCGCAGCGGGGATCAAGCCGGTACTGGGTTTAGAGGTTGACCTCGCCTTGCCATTTTCTCTTTCTTTTTCTCCTTCCCCGGCCGTTGCCGGACGTATTGCCCTGCTTGCCATGGATCAGGATGGCTGGCGCAGCCTGTGTCACCTGAGCAGCCGCCTGCTAACCGCCCAACAGCAACAATGCAGCCTGGATGAACTTGCCGATTACTCGGCGGGCCTGATCTGCCTGACCGGCGGCTGGAACGGCGCGATCCAACCCGAACAAAGCAGCGAGGAATCCCTCAGCCTGTTGGTGAAGATGGCCAAAATCTTTGCCGGTCGATTATATGTTGAGTTAAGCTTCCAAAATGGCGCCGCAGACCACAACGAACGCCTGGCATACTTATCGGCGCAATTGAACCTGCCACTGGTAGCTTCGCACTCAATTTTCTATCTGGAGAAAGACCAGGCCGAATTGCAGCGAACAGTGACCGCGATCCGTAAGAACTGCCCGCTCGACCACCTGCCGGCAGATGCGCCTGCGCCGCCTAATAGTTGGTTCATGCCCTCCTCGGACATTATCGAATCTTTCGCCGCATTTCCCCAGTCAGTAGAGGCGAGCGTGGAGATTGCGAACCGCTGCAACCTGAATCTCGAGCTAGGCCAGTCACATTATCCTGAGATGCCAATTCTGGGCGGCCTAACGCCCATCCAGGTGCTGCGCCAGAAAGCTCTGGCCGGTGCGAAGCAGATCTATGGTCAGTTACCCCCGTCCATCGAACAGCGGCTTGAAAGCGAATTGGAAGTAATTGGTTCACGAGGCTATGAATCGATCTTCTTGATCGCTGAGGAAATGATTGCCTATGCATACCAGAGAGGTATTCCATACGCCTCGCGCGGGTCGGCATCTTCCTCGTTGGTGGCTCACTGCATTGGCATTACCACCCCAGACCCGATTTCTCTCGATCTATACTTTGAACGTTTCCTCAATCCAGCCCGTGCAACGCCTCCGGATATCGATACTGATTTTTGCTCCCGCAGGCGAGATGAAGTCATCCAGCACCTTTTCGAGACCTATGGATCCGAACAGGTGGCCATGGTTGGCACAATCAACACCTTTCGCCCGCGATCAGCGCTCAGTGAAACGGCCAAGGCACATGGGTTCACCCCAGCCGAGATCCGCGCTTTGACAAACCGGGTGCCTTATCGCGGCTGGGGGCCATCAACGGCCAGCGCTCAGCCGACCTCACCAGACAACCAATCGCCCGCTCTGGCGCAGCAGATTCATGAAGATCAACAACAGGGCAGCGGTGCTGCCCAGGCATTCGCGGAACTGATCGCCCAATATGGCCGGATTCCGCGCTATGCCGAGGTTTTCCGTCAGGCGGCTGCGCTCCTGGGACTGCCCCATCATTTATCCGTGCATCCCGGCGGAGTCGTCATCGCCCCGGGCCCAATCGTTGATTTTGTTCCAGTCACTCGTTCGGGTGGCAAAGGGGTTACCATCACCCAATTGGATCTGGATGATGTCGAGCAGGTCGGGCTGATCAAGCTTGATCTGTTGGGAATTCGAGGCCTGACGGTTCTGGGCGATGTGGCTGAACAGATATATTCCTGGCGGCGGAAGGAATTTACCACGCCGCTATCTGTGCTGGATCGAGTTCCTCCTGTTGATCCGGAAACAGCAACGCTGACAGCCGAAGGCCGGACAATCGGCTGCTTCCAGATTGAGAGCCCTGGCATGCGTGCGACACTTCGAGATATCAAAGCTCGATGCGCGGACGACATCATGGCTGCGCTGGCACTTTACCGTCCCGGGCCGTTGAAAGGCGGGCTGCGCGATGCATTTGTGCGCCGCCATAATCACCAGGAACCGGTCACCCATATCCATCCCGCTCTTTCAGGATTGCTGCACGAGACCTACGGCGTAATACTTTACCAGGAACAGGTTTTACGAATTGCCCACGGATTGGCCGGGGTAAGCCTGGCCGAGGCCGATTTGCTGCGTCGGGCAATGAGTCACTTTGACCCGGGGCGTCAGATGCAACTGCTGAAGGATAAATTCCTGCAGGGCGCTGCGGCACGTAGTGGGATACCACTTGAAACCGCCGCCAGGATCTGGGAAATGATGGCCGCTTTTGCGGGCTATGGCTTCCCAAAAGCCCATGCTGCCTCCTACGCACAGGTGGCCTGGCGTTCGGCCTGGTGCAAAGCTCACTACCCGGCCGAATTTATTGCCGCAGTGCTGGCGAACTGGGGTGGTTATTATCCTCAATCTGTCTACCTGAATGAAGCCCGCCGCCTGGGGCTTGCAGTCCGCCCCCCACACATCAATCACTCTAGACGTCAGTTCACAGTCGCTTACCCGTCAGGAGATCCTGTTTTGTATATGGGGTTAGACCAGGTGCGTGGCCTTACCCACCGCACCCAGGATCGCATCATCCGGCTCAGGCCGTTCCAAACACTGACCGAATTCCTGGTCAAGGTTGACCCCCGCCGACAGGAAGCTGAGAACATGATCCGGTCCGGTTGCTTTCAGGAGATAGGCCACATCCCGGATCTTCTGCGCGAGCTGGCAGGCGGCCGACCGCATCCGGGCCAGCTTTCTCTATTTTCTGCTCAATCTGGAACTGGTGAGGACTGGACGGTTGAACAAAAAGTGGATGCTCAACAGCAGTTGCTGGGCATTAGCCTCGAGGCGCACCCGTTGGAATTATATGCCCGGGCAATTGCCGAGGCTGGCGCGCTCAATACCGTTGAGGCGGCTACCCGCATAGGCGAGATGGTTAGGGTGGCGGGGGTTCGCCAAAGTATCCACCGCAGCCAGACCAGCCAGGGCGAATCGATGGCCTTCCTGACCCTTGAAGATCTGGATGGGATATTGGATATTGTCATTTTCCCAGGTGTCTATCGGCGGTCACGTGGCGCCCTGGGAAGCACAACGGTACCGATTGTTGTTGAAGGCATGATCGAGCGCGATGCCAGCACGGGCGAGCCGGTTTTACAGGCCCAACATCTCTGGCGGATCAGGTAAACATTTTTCTCAGGTCGAGAAAGTAATCGATTGGGCTGGCATCCAACTTCCTCTAATTTTATCGCTCGCGGGATTCATCAAAAAGCCTTGTAAAACCCGGCTATGCCCTCGTGCTATAATGTTTTCATTCAATCCACCACACCAGTAAGTATCAACATCCCGGTCAGCCAGGAGAAAAGGGACGTTTATGTTGCACAGGTTTTCCAACATCATCCTCAGCCTGTTCGTCGCCCTGATGGTCATTATCCAACCGACGGGGAGAACCACAGCCAGGATTCTCGTGCCCTTCGGCGGCGATAAGCCTACATCCGAGGTCCAGGCCGGCAGGATAGGGTCACCGACCCTGGAGCACCGGGAACCGCCGCTGGCCCCTCCAGCTATCCAGGACTATCCCGGCTGGGAGCCTGCTTCTCTGGTCCTGGATTTTCCTCTTCCGAAAAATGCGTCGGCTCTTCCACCCCAGGCCAGTGAGATTACCAATGGCTGGACCACAATTATGAGCGAAGATTTCGATGGCACATTTCCAAACACACTGTGGTCCTTAGTGGATGGAAATGGATCGACCGGTGGAAACATATATTGGGGACGGGAGACCTATCTTTACCACACCTCTCCTTACAGCGTGTGGCCAGCTGGAACAAATGGTCCCAACCCGGCCACCAGCGGTTATACGCCTGAGTTGCTCGCCTACATGATTTACGGTCCATTCAGCATGTCAGCCGCTCAGGGCGCGACATTGACTTTTTCTTATTGGAATCAGTCTGAACCTGGCGACGTTCTTTATGCCATGGTCTCCACAGATCCTGATGGTCAAAATTGGTCTGGTTGGAGTAACACAGTGACCAATACAGAGGGCTGGCGGTCGGTAACCTTTGACCTGGCATCTATCTCTGGCCTTACCATCGCCAATCAAGATGTGGTTCGGATCGCATTCATATTTTCCAGCGACGAGTTCAATACCACGCCAGATGCAGAAAAAGGGCCTTTCATCGATGACGTTGTGCTGGAAAAGAGCAGCAGCCCCGATCTCATTGCTATCACACCCGACGATCCGGTCAGTCCATGGGATGGCCCGATCATCGCCTCCATCCAGCAGTACACCCATATCAGTACAACCCTTTTTACGCACCAGAATTCATACATCGACTGGGCGGTGATGAACCAGGGCGCATACTCGGCCACTGTGTTCACAAACTGCCTGTACCTTGCGGATAAATTGGCAGCCTGTCACGACTGGGCCGGGCTCGACACCGGCGACTACATGACATTTGACGATATCTTGATTAACATCCCTCCCCCATACGGGTGGATAACTGTGAAAATTGTCATCGACGTGAACAACACCGTTGAAGAAAGCGACGAGACCAATAATACGGTCGAGCGCCAATTCCTCTGGCTGAGGCCGGAAACGCCCGACCTGCTGCCTCATCTGCCGCCTGGCTGGAGTTATCCTGTCATGCCAGCATCACAGACCGGCACCAGCACCTATTCCACCTTACGAAGTGACCTGACCACCTATATCGATTGGGCGGTGATCAATCAGAGCAATTCTACGCTGGAAGATGATTTCGACACCTGCCTTTACCTCGATAACGAGCCATTGGCCTGTTGGCGAGTTACCTCTGATCTTAGCGCGGGAATGTATTACTATAAGCAGGATCAGCAGTTCTCACCACCATCCGCCGGACAACACAGCCTTGCGCTGATCGCCGACGCAAACAACGAAATCGAAGAACCGAACGAAAGCAACAACCTGTGGCAACGGAAGTTTACCTGGTATCCAACCGGGTACTGCGGTCCTTTTGTCGCCCAACCCATCGAACTCTCAATCCCGATCGATGGCTCCTGGCTCGCCTGGGACCTCTCCACACCGCAGGTTCCGGACAAGTCTGTCGTTGCCAAAGTATCCCTCAAATTTGCACTAGATCATCCTGCTCCCGAGGAGGTCGAATTAGCCCTTTCTCACGAGGGGAGCCCGGGGCGAGTTCGCATCGATACCACCGGACTGGATCTTTCAAATCAACACGAGGTGACAGCCACGATCAAAGGATTTACCGGGCAGCCAGCCGCGGGAAGCTGGACTCTCTGGCTGCGGGACCCCGTGCCTGGACGGGTAGGAAAATTAATCAGCGCCTCGTTTTCCGCCCTGTCGAGCCTGCCCGGGCAACCTGTCAGTGCCGACGAACAGTCTATCCCGGCAGCCTTTCGCCTTTCAAAAGATGCCTCCTTAATCCCATTCCCTGCCGCGAGTGCAAACCCCGATTCCCCGGTGCTCGCCACCGCGCCAAACCTGACCCATGGGTGGATCCAGATCCTTTACGAGACTTTTGAGAACGAATTCCCCAGCAGTGAAGGCTGGGTGCTGGAAGACCGGCAGGCCACCGACGGCTGCCAGTTTTTATGGGATGAAGATAACGCAGATCATGCCCCCACCAATGGCGGTTTGTGGGCAGGTTGGCCGGCTAACGGCGGCCTGAATGGTTGGGACCCATTAGACAGTTTCTATCCCCCCAACATGGATTCATGGATGATCTATGGCCCGTTCGATCTGAGCGATGCTTCAGATGCCAGGTTGTCATATGACCTGAAGCGGACGATCGAAACCATTCACGACTATCTATTTGTGGGCGTTTCAGCTGATGGCTACAATTTTAGCGGGACGGCTTATTCGGGCACCCTCGATTGGATGAATATGAGCCGTAAGCTAACAGAGTATGCCGGGGACGACAGCGTCTGGATCGGCTTCCGCTTCGTCAGTGACCTGAGTAATCAAACTTATGGTCCCTGGATTGATAACATCCTGGTTGAAAAGGCTGGGGGGTTGTTCTGCTCGAATGGGCTGCCGGCGCCATCACTGGCAGCGCAAGAGGAACTGCTGGACGCGTACCGGGTCGCGCATGAAACCACTGGCGTCGATCTGGAGAATGAACCTTATCGGATATCACTCCAGTCACGGCAGTTCACGCCTGAGCCCGGACTGGCTCAAGCGCTTCAAAGTCATGGCAACCAAAACATAAACGAGCGATTGCATTTCCTGGTCCAGTTTTATGAAACACCTTCCTCGCAAAAGAACGCGGCCCTGGCAAAAGACGGTTTAAACCTGCTCCATTATTTACCCGACCGGACCTGGATTGCCTCTGCGGATCGTCAACGCCTGGCTGACCTTATTAAAGACCCGGATATTCGCTGGATCGGGCCGCTTGAACCAGGCGATCGGGCCTCACCGCTCCTGGTTAGCCCGGATATGCAGGCGTTAATCCAGGCCAATCCATCTGAACCAATCGCTATCATGGTCGGGTTGGCCGCAGATGTGCCATCGGCCGACGGGCAAACCCTTGTGAAGTCATTAGGGGGGACAGTAAAAAGCGTGATTGAGACCATTAACACGCTGTTGGTTACAATCCCGGCTGCCCGTTGGGATGAGTTAGTCCGGGCAGACGAGGTGATCTGGATCGAGCCAGCCCTACCCGCGCTCGCTCCCCTCAACGACTGTGTGCGGGAGCGGATCGGTGTAAATACCCTTCAGGGATCGCCCTATGGCCTGGACGGTGCGGGAGTTGATCTGCTGGTGTATGACGCCGCGACAGTTTTTGCCGGGCATCCAGCTTTCGCCAGCCGGCTGGTCGTTGGAGATAACAGCGCCGTGGGAGCCGAGTCGAGCGAGATCAATCATGCCACGCATGTCGCGGGTACCGCTGCCGGCAGCGGTTATGGCAGCCCGATTAATCGGGACCTGAAAGGGATGGCGCCCGGCGCAAGGGTCATTTCTTATGGCTACCAAAGTCTGGGCGGGGATACCTCACAATATCTCTACACTGACCCGGGTGATATCGAAAATGATTGGTTCAATGCTCGTGTCCTATATGGTGCCGACCTTGGCACCTCATCGATCGGGACGAATGTAGCCGCAAACGGTTATGACTGCACCTGGGAAGGCAATTATGGCACGGTCAGCCAGCTGATTGACGGTATCGTGCGTGGCAGCCTGGGTACTCCATATATTACTACCTGGGCAGCTGGAAATGAGCGCAGCAGCGGGCGGTGCGGATATTTTTATAACACCACGCCCCCACCCTCGAATGCCAAGAACCCCATACATGTTGGGGCCACAACATCCGACAGCGACGTCATAACTTTCTTCAGCAGCTTTGGCCCAAGCGATGATGGGCGAATCAAACCAACTGTCGTCGCGCCAGGGGATGAACAGGCCGGGGAAGGATTAATCATGTCAACCTGGCCGCCTGATACTTATTATGGCATGTACGGTACATCGATGGCTACCCCAGCGGTGGCCGGTTTAGCTTCGTTGATGATCGAGCAGTACCGGCTCGTTTACCATACTAGCGGCACGCCGTTGCCCTCTACCATTAAGGCCCTGCTGATCCACACCGCTGCTGACCTCGGCAACCCCGGTCCAGACTACCAGTATGGCTATGGGCGAGTCGATGGCGAAAAAGCTGTTTACGCCCTGACACACGGAGATTTTCGAGAAAATGGCTTTACCATCGCCGGTAACGTGCATGAATACACGATTGTTGTGGGCGATGAACAACCCGAGTTGCGGGTCAGCCTGGCCTGGGATGACGCACCCGCCAGCCCTGCCGCTTTTATCCAACTGGTCAACAACCTCGACCTGACCTTAACCAGCCCAGGTGGGCAGATATACCGGCCGTTTATCTTGAATCCCTCCAACCCGTCCGGGAACGCCACCACCGGCGTGGATAACCTGAATAACCAGGAACAAATCATTGTACCCAATCCGGCTGAGGGAACGTGGGTTGTCCGTGTTCAGTCTACCGCTCTGCCAGTCGCTCCCCAGACCTATTCATTGGTTTTTCAGAATGCCCAGACCAGCAACCCTGTCCCGGTGCTTGACAGTCTCTCTCCCGATCAGCTTTTCGTTGGAGCCATTAACGCCAAGATAATATTGAACGGGTCGGGATTTATCAACCTTTCGAAGATCTACTGGAACAATACCGTAGTAGATCCAAGTTTTGTATCTTTCTTAAGTCCAAACCAGCTCCAATTAACAGTTCAGCAATCCTGGCTTGGATCAGTGGGTGATGAATACGTCAAAGTCGTCAACCCAGGACCGGGCGGCGGAGAGAGCGAGACCAAACCAATCCATGTCATCGTCCCACTCAAGACCTACCTACCGCTGATAAGACGCTGAGTGCGGAGGATTTTCTTTGCATGAATCTAAGAAAATTTCTTAACACAGATCGCCGCCATCACGAAGTCCTGGCTTCTGCATATGTTGTGCCAGAAAGCTCTCGCTGTGTTCAGTGCGGTATCTGCTCCTATAACTGCCCGCTGGGAATCGATGTGCGCCGCCATGCCTGGTTAGAAGAACCGGTCCGTGATCGTCGATGCCTGACCTGTGGAGAGTGTATTGCCCGGTGCCCGCGAGGAGTGCTTCGCTTTGAACGGACCCATCTGTATGGGCCTGGAGAGAGCAAGTGATGGATCAGCCAGCGCGCCGCTTCCTGATCGTTGGCGCAGGTGTGGCAGGTTTTTCTGCTGCCCAGGCTATCCGGAAAATCGACTCTGGCGCCGAGATCGGGATTATCAGCGAAGACCCATTTTGGTATTACTCTCGACCTGGCCTGGCCTATTACCTGACCGGCGAGGTTGATGAAAAGCTGCTGTATCCATTCGATAAAGAGGATATGAGGAAACTGCGCCTGAAGTGGTACTCAACCCGGGCAACACAGATCGACACCGCTGAACACCGGGTCCAGCTTGACTCGCAAACCCGGCTAACCTATGACCGCCTGTTAATCGCTACTGGATCGCTCGCCTCTCCCTTGACAGTTCCCGGTGCGAACAATCAGGATGTGCTAAAACTCGATAACATGGGCGACGCAAGGATGATTTTCCAGGCGGCCCGCCGCGCCCGCCGCGCAGTGGTGATAGGCGGGGGCATCACCGCCTTAGAATTGGTCGAAGGCCTGCGCGCCCAGGGGGTAAGGATCCATTATCTGATGCGTGGCGAAAGGTATTGGAACAACGTCCTGGATGAAACCGAATCACAGATCGTAGAAAAACGTCTGGAACACGATGGGATCCGAATTCACCACAATACAGAATTGGCTGAGATACTGGCGGATAAAGGTCGTGTGGTTGGCGTAAGGACAAAAGATGGCCAGCAGATTCCTTGCGAACTTGTGGCATATGCGATTGGGGTAAAACCTCGCGTTGAGTTGGCCAGGGCTGCCGGGCTGCAGGTCGAACGAGGCATCTGTGTCAATGAGTTCCTTCAGACCAGCAACAGGGATATTTACGCCGCTGGAGACGTAGCACAAGTTTTTGATCCATTTAGCGGTGAGAGTGTATTAGATACATTATGGAGCACCGCTCGCCAGCAGGGCCAGATCGCCGGGTTAAATATGGCCGGTACCTCAACCCGTTACACAAAAAGTGTTCCGCTTAATGTCACTCGCCTGGCGGGGCTTACCACCACCATCATCGGCACAGTCGGGCGAGGTGTGGACGAGTCACTGGCAGGAATCGCACGGGGTGACAGCGAAACCTGGCGAAAGTTGTCGGATTCTTTCATTGCAGAAACCAGCTATGATGTAAACAGGTTGCGATTGTTAGTTGGCGAAACCCGACTGTTCGGCGCAATAATTATGGGTGATCAAACCCTGTCAACCCCCCTACAGACATTGATCGGTCGGAAAGTAGATATTACGCCGGTCCGCGAACTTTTATTGCATACTGAACAGGTGGGCGATACGCTGGCCTCATTTTGGCTAAAATGGAGAGCAGAGAATGTTCACGCGCAGCCGTGAATTATGGCTGGCAGCCCTGGCCAACCTGCTCATTACCCTTCTTTACCTGGGTGTTGTCGTTCGCCTGGGACAAATCCCGGCAGCCCAGGGCTTTTTTGGCCATTCGCTCGGCATTTTAGGGTTCTTGTTGATGCTGATGACCGAGACACTCTATTCCATGCGCAAGCGCAGCAGGGCAGCCCGGTGGGGTCGGATGGCCAATTGGTTACAGTTTCACATTTTTACCGGCCTCGTCGGGGCATACCTGGTTTTATTACACACCTCATGGAAATTTAACGGCCTGGCGGGAGTGGTTTTCTTGCTGACAGTCGTGATCGTGAGTAGTGGCTTTGTCGGTCGGTATATCTACACCGCAGTTCCACGAACAGCTGATGGAGCTGAATTACAGGTTCACGAGCTGGAAGAGAAAATTAGGCGGGTTGAGGAATCTATTGAGGGATGGCAATCCACGCAGCCGCAAGCAGCCCTGGCGCTGCGCCATAAGATTGAGGTATCTGAGAGAAAAGCCATCGTCAATTCAATGTCGATTCTGAGCCGGCTGATCACCGATCTGGGTTATCAAGTAGAGTGGTGGCGCGAACAACGGCGAATGGATCAGGGATTACGAGCGCAAGCGAAACAGCTGGCGCAGTTGGTTGAGCAGCGGCGAGTGCTCCAACGCCAGATTGCATCGTTGGCAACTGCCCGGCGCATGCTTTCAACGTGGCACGCCGTGCACATCCCAATTGGTATGGCGCTTTTCACGTCAGCATTCATCCACATCATCGCCGCAATTTACTACGCGACTCTGATCCATTAAAGGCAAACCATGAGAAATTCACGTCTGGGCTGCCTTACGCCATTTGGGCTTTTTGCAAGCCTGATGACTTTGCTGGTTATCGGCGGAATTTACGTGCTTCAGGGTGGAACGATGTTTTCACCTGGGGCCTTGAGCGCAGCCAGCGGTCCGATGCTGGCTGGGGTCACTTCTCATGCAGAGCTTGGCGGCCGCTGTACCGCCTGTCATACTCCTCCATGGAGCGTAAATCGCATGACCGACCGGTGCCTTGATTGCCATACCCGGGTGCGGTCTGACCTTGCAGATCCTACCACCCTGCATGGTGCGTTAGCGAGCCCCACTGAAAATGTCGACTGCCGTCAATGTCACACCGAGCATCGCGGACCTGACGCCATTTTAACCACCCTGGACAATCAAAATTTCCCCCACGACGTAACCGGGTTCTCACTCCTGGCACACGCTGAAAAGCCGGATAGGCAGCCTTTCGAATGTGCAGATTGCCATAACGAGAACCTGGCCGGGTTCAGGCCGGAAATTTGCGCAAATTGCCACGAGCGCCTGGATGCGGTCTACATCAATAGACACACCGCTTCATTCGGACAAAAATGCCTGGCCTGCCACGATGGCGTAGACATCTTTAGCAACTTTAATCACGACCTGACCCCCTTTGCGCTCTCGGGGAAGCACACGCAGGTCTTATGCCAGGGCTGTCACGAAGGATCCACCTCCCGCCAGGAATTGCAGGAAACCGCTACCGATTGCATCTCCTGCCACATGAAGGATGATCCCCATCACGGGCAGTTTGGACCAAACTGCGCACAATGCCACACACCACAGGGCTGGACTCCTGCTACCTTTGATCACAGCCTTTCTATTTTCCCATTAACCGGGGCACATCAGAGTGTATCCTGCGCTGGCTGCCATATAAATAGCGTATATAAGGGCACGCCAACACAGTGCGCCGCCTGCCACACCGATTCAAACTTCCACCATGGGCTATTTGGATCAGACTGTGCAGCCTGCCATAACACCTCGGGCTGGCTGACAGTCAATTACGACAGGCCCCACTCATTCCCACAATCACATGGGGATGCGAATTCCTGCCGCGATTGTCACCCCTCTACACTTGGCACGTGGACATGCTACACCTGCCACAACCAGGCCGAAATTTCGAAAGAACATACCGAGGAAGGCATTGGCGACTTCAACAATTGTTTGCGATGCCACCCCAATGGGCTGGAAGGTGATGATTCCGGTAGCGATGAAAGAGAGGATGACGATTAACAATCCCTCTCGCGCAGCCGTGCCAGGACAGCCCGGCTGCGGAACCACAGCCAACCCAACTGCGCCAGGTTAGCCAGAACGAAACCCACCATCAAAACATAAAGTCCGGTCACCTGTCCCCAGGCAACACCAGCCCCAAGAACAAGCACTACGGCAGCCAAAAAGACCACCACCGACTCGGGGACACCGCGGGTGCGCTTGCTATGTAACAAAGCGCCTTGAAACCAGCTTTGGAAAACAGTCGCCGCAGCCAGGGGAAGCCCAATCCAGAAGCCCGGGCGGGCCAATTCAGCCAGTTCCGAAGGCAGCCCAGATATGTTCTGGAAATACAACCCAGCCAGTGGCGTGACTGCCAGCCCCAGTTGGAGCGCTGTGATCGCCAGGGCCAATCGGATAGAAAACTGGCGCAGTCGAATGGATGCACCGGGCTGGTCGAGCAGCGCCACCACAACTTCGTTCATCGCCATACCAAAGCTGCGCATCAGGAAAATGAGCCCAGAAAGAACCGGCCACACGGCCAGCGAGACCAGCGCCTCTGGCATGCGGCTTAATGCAGCGCTGCCAATGGGCTGCCAGATGAGGAAGATCAGGGAATTTAAAGCCAATGGAAGATAAAAGCTAAAAAATGCCGGCCAGGTAAGGGGTTGATCAACCGGCGCGTTTACCAACTCGCGCCGCAGAACGCCCTGCACTCGCCAGCCAGCATAAACCGCCTCGCTGACAACACCCAACGCCTGGGCTGACGCCCCAACTACAACGCCAGGGATCGTTTGGATCAGGATGCCCGCCAGCAGAACCAGGCCTCCGGCTGCCAGCCTGACGATGGTCCCCACACCTACTGCCCGTGCATATCCAAACCGAATCATCACCCCCTGCTGAAAGCGACGGTAAGCAATTGCCCAAGTCCAGGGAACCATGATCATCAAACCGGTTCGAGCAGGTTCCACAATTTCTTCGGGCACGCCAATCACCCCGCGCACCACCCAATAATACAACGGCGTGAAAGCGATTAGAATATGCAGGCCGGTCAGGACAGCGCCTGTCATCATCATAAAGCGCCAGATCCGCTGATAAGCCTGTGGGTGCCGGCTGAGCGCCGTCGATGCAGACAGAAGCATAATGATTGGCGCTTCAATGATCAAGGCAAGCGGATAAACAATCCCACCATAGGCAGCCAGGTTTATTGCGGGATCAGTCAGGCGGGCAACCACAGCGCTGAGAGCTGGTATCTCAACACTCATTAACAACCAGGAGAAGGCCAATGGCCACCATGTATCATAGATCCGGCGATAGGACAGCCGCTCGGTTGTGGTGTGAGTGATCAAGTGGACTGGTATCTCCTCGGGAGACATGATTCGGATTCCCGATTTTCAAAAGAGCTAACAAACCGCATGCCAAGTATAGCACCGGATTAATCGGTGGAAGAAAATGCGTTGATTTTTTTATCCACCTATGCTATTGTTTAAACACCCAGGGCTCACCTGGAATATTCACACCATATTGAGGAGAAGGCCAATGGGAGATAAAAGTCCGCGCGATAAGGAAAAACGAAAGAAAAAGCAGGTCAACAAGCAGGACAAAAAAAAGGGAGGGGTGCTTCCAGGTTCAAATGTCAAAACATGACCCAAAACCTGGTACGTAGATTATACAAATAGCCTGATCCTGGTTATACTGGGATCAGGTTAATTTATCTTCTCAGGAGCAATACAATGGACAAAGATCAAACAAGACAAATTGCCGTAGCTTTTTTTGTGGCCGTAACCATTATCATGAATATTCTGGCAAACGCACTGCCGCTCAATGGGCAAAACACAGGTGAAATTTCGGATCGGTTCCAGGTGTACTTTGTCCCGGCTGGCTATGTTTTTTCGATCTGGTTTATTATTTATGTTGGCCTGATTGCCTATGCCATCTATCAGGCAATGCCGGCCCAACGAGAGAACCCTCGCCTGCGGGCGATCGGGTGGCCAGTGGTCGTCGGCAGTTTGGCGAATATCGCCTGGCTCTTCTTCTGGCACTACAATCTGTTTGTCCTGTCCATGGTTGCAATGTTGTTGCTGCTGGCGATGCTGATCATCATCTACTTGCGCCTAGGAATTGGAAAGAAGGCTGTTTCAAAAGGGATGAAGTGGGCCGCACAGGTTCCCTATAGCATTTACCTGGGTTGGATCACAGTTGCCACAATCGCGAACGCGTCTGATGTACTCTATTATGTCGGTTGGAACGGCGCTCCGCTTGCGCCAGAAATCTGGACAGTCATCATGCTGGCAGCCGCCCTGATCATTACCACCCTGATGCTCCTCACGTGCCGTGATGTAGCGTACGCGCTGGTGATCGTCTGGGCTGCAATTGGCATCGCCGTCAAACAGGCAGAAGTGTCACTCGTGCCGCAAGCTGCCTGGATCGTCGTCGTGCTGGTGGCACTCCTGACGGTCCTGGCAGCGCTGCGCCTGTTGCCGCGCATTCCCTCCGCTCGCGCTTAACCTTTGGACAGGAGAAAATATGGATAAAGTTCGTTGGGGGCTGCTTTCCACAGCCCGCATCAACCGTCGCCTGATCCCACCCATCCGTGCCTCAAAGCGAAGTGAGCTGGCAGCAGTCGCCAGCCGTGAGCAAGAGAGGGCTCAGGCTTACGCAGTTGAATGGGATATCCCGCGCGTGTTTGGCAGTTATGAAGAACTGTTAGCGACAGATGAGATCGATGCGGTATACATTAGCCTGCCCAACCATCTCCACGCCGAGTGGACTATCCGCGCATTGCGGGCCGGCAAACACGTATTATGCGAAAAGCCGTTCGCAATCAGCGTGGAAGAGGTCGATCGAATGATCGCCGCCAGCCATGAAACAGGCCGGGTACTCCAGGAAGCCTTCATGTACCGACACCACCCGCAGACAAAACTGGCTGAAGCCTGGATTAAAGATGGCCGGTTGGGCGAAATTACCCTCGTACGTGGATTTTTTAGCTTCTATATGGCAAACCGTCCAGGGAATGTGCGCCTGAATCCTGCGTATGGTGGAGGTGCCTTGTGGGATGTGGGGGTCTACCCAATGAGTTTTGCCCAGTTGGTTTATGGACGCGCGCCAGAACGTGTATCTGCGGATCAATGGATTGGTGACACGGGCGTCGACGAGAGCTTTACTGGCCAAATGTACTATGGCGGCGGCCAGGCTGCTCAAATTGCCTGTTCGTTCCGCATCCCCTTTTACACCTCAGTCGAAATCCATGGCACGCGCGGCCGGCTGACAATCGATTGGCCTTTCTTGCGAATCGATGAAAAGGGCCACTCGCTCCAATACACACCTTCCGAGGGCGATCCGCAAAAGATCCATAGCGCCAGGGTAGACCCTTACCTCGCTCAGGTCGAAAATATGAATGCCGCAATCCTGGATGGGAAACCTGTGTTAATTAGCCTGCAGGAAAGCCGAGACCATATTCGTACAGCACAGGCGTTATATCAGGCCGCCAGAACCGGTCAGGTTGTTTCGCTAGATTAACGAATCAGGAGGACTTAATCTTCTGGCAACCGGTCAAATTCTCCATGCCCAGGGAGGTTTCTAGGTGAGCGATTACGAGTTCATCATCGCCGGAGGCGGCGCAGCCGGGCTTGGTCTGGCTTACGAAATGGTGATGTCCAGCCTGCGCGGTAAACGCATCCTGGTTGTTGACCGGGATAATAAAGACCGGAACGATCGAACCTGGTGCTTCTGGTCAGAGCAGCCGACCCGCTTCGACCATCTCGCCTATCGGACCTGGGATCAGATCGAAATTGTCAGCCCTGATTACCAGGAAACCTTCGATATCCGTCCTTACCAATATCGAATGATCCGCGGGCTCGATTTCTACCAGGCTGTGCGTCGATCACTCGGCGAAGTGCCTGGCGTTGAAATCCGTCAAGGCCGGGTTGGCGAGATAAAAGACACAAAGGATCGGCAGGGCGTGCAGGTAATGATAGATGAAAGGCCATACGCCGCCCAATGGGCCTTTGACAGCGTATTTAAACCTTCTGATTACATAGGCGGCCCAAAAGGATATCATTCCCTGAAACAACACTTCAAGGGTTGGGAGATTGAAACACCGACTGATTCGTTCGATCCCCGCGTGGTCACCCTGTTTGATTTCCGCACACCGCAAAAGGGAAGTATGCGTTTTTTCTACATCTTACCCTTATCCAGGCGCCGCGCGCTGGTAGAGTACACCTTATTTTCAGCCGACCTGCTCAAGGATCGTGAGTACGATCAGGCCATCGCCGAATATCTGGAGAATTCGCGCCGGATTTCCAACTACCGCATAGATGCAGTCGAGAAAGGCATCATCCCCATGACCGACCTGCCGTTTCGACGCCGGCTGGGCAGCCGGGTGATGGCAATTGGCACAAAAGGTGGGCTGGTGAAACCCTCATCCGGTTATGCCTTTCTCCGCATTCAAAAAGATGCGGCCGCAATCGTCCGTTCCCTCGAGAACGAGGGTCATCCCTTCCAGGTAAACCCGGCTGCATGGCGCTACCACTTTTTTGACTCACTGATGCTCCAGGTCATGTATCGCCAGGGCCACCGGATGGTGGAAATCTTTACTCGCCTTTTTCAACGAAACCGCATTCAGGATGTATTCCGTTTTCTCGATGAGAGCGCTCCACCCCTGGATAACTATCGTTTAATTTCCTCGCTACCCAAATCCCCCTTCCTGAAGGCCCTCTTGAGAGTAAAATTGCTCGGGAAAGTGTGAGGAAGGAACGTGGCGCGAAATATTCAGACTTCACCCGACGGCCTGCAGTATTTAGAAGGCTCGCTGGAACGGCTGACCTATCAAAACGACGAGAACGGCTACACCATCGCCCGCCTGATACCAAAAGGAAAAACCTACGAGGTAACGGTAGTTGGCACGCTGACCGGCGCAAATGTCGGGGAGATGCTGCACCTGGAGGGCACCTGGACAAGCCACCCGCAGTATGGGCGGCAGTTTGAAGTGCGTTCATTTCGGGTCCATTACCCGGCAACAATCCAGGGCCTCCGAAAATATCTGGGCAGCGGGTTGGTACGAGGTATCGGACCAGTGACTGCTGGCAAGATCGTGGATCATTTCGGGCTGCAGATTCTGGACATCATCGAGAACACCCCTCACCGCCTGCGCGAAGTTCCTGGCATTGGTCAGCGGAGGGCCGAAACGATCGCGCAGGCATGGGAAGAACAGAAACAGATCAAAGAAATCATGATGTTCCTGCAAAGCCATGGGGTCAGCACCAGCCTGGCAGTGCGCATCTACAAGCAATATGGGCAGGAAGCGATTCATGTCGTCAGCAGCAATCCCTACCAGTTGGCCAGGGATGTTTTTGGGATTGGCTTCCGCACCGCGGATAAAATCGCCCATCAAATGGGTATTTCTCGCTCAGATCCGGCTCGCCTGCAGGCTGGTTTACTGTACGCGTTGAGTGTTCTCAGCGATGAAGGCCACTGTTTCGCCTATCGTGAGCAATTACTCGACCAGGCCATCCAGCTTTTGGAAGTAGACCGGGAGGGCTGCGAAGAACAGCTCGATGCCCTCATCCAGCAGGAAGAACTGCTTGCGGAAGATGCTGTTGCGATGAACACGCCGCTGGCCGCTCCGGCTGGCGAAAACCAGGCACCGGAAAATAGTCAACCCTCCGCGGATAAACCCGAAGGACAGGCGATCTATCTGCCACCCTTCTTTATGGCCGAGCGCGGAGTCAGCAGTCGCCTGCGGCGGATCCAAACAGCCAGGCGTGACCGGCTGGCGGATTTTCAGGGGTTGGACTGGAAGCGTGCGTTTGACTGGCTGGCCGGTCAAATACCTATCCATCTGACGGGTCAGCAAGAAGAAGCAGTCAAGATGGCGCTGACCAACAAGGTCAGCATCCTGACCGGTGGGCCCGGAACAGGCAAGAGCACCATAACCGCAGCTATCATCCGGCTGCTCCAGGCTCGCAAGCATTCCGTGTTGCTTGCCGCACCAACAGGCCGGGCAGCCAAGCGGCTGAGTGAAACAACCGGGCTGGAAAGCAAAACCATTCACCGCCTGCTGGAGTTTAAACCCGGTCCGGCAGGGCCATTTCTGCGAGATCAGAAAAACCCCCTCGATACTGACCTCATCATCATCGATGAAACATCAATGGTCGATATCTTATTGATGAACCATCTCCTGGGAGCGGTTGACCAGGGCAGCCATCTGCTTTTGGTTGGAGACGTCGATCAGCTCCCCTCGGTCGGCCCAGGCAATGTCCTGCGCGACCTGATCGCATCATCCATGATCCCGGTTACCCGGTTAGACACAATTTTTCGCCAGGCAGAGGACAGCTTCATTATCGTCAACGCTCACCGGATCAACCAGGGACAAATACCTGAGATTTCGCAGCAGTCGAAGGACTTTTTCCTCTTTTCCGAACAGGATCCTGACAAAGCCAGCGACTGGGTGATCGAACTTGTCGCCCGGCGCATCCCGGCTCGATTTGGTTTTGACCCAATCACGGATATTCAGGTACTGTGCCCCATGCATCGCGGCGCCGTGGGAGTCTCCGAGCTTAACCGCCGGTTGCAAGAAACCCTCAATCCGCCCGGTCCAGGTAAAGCCGAGTTTCGACAAGGCCATCGCGTATTCCGCGAGGGCGACCGGGTGATGCAAATCCGCAACGATTACGAACGCCAGGTGTTCAACGGCGATATGGGCCGGATCCATCGCCTGGACCTGGAAGAAGCAGTCGCTTTAGTAAACTTTGACGACCGGGTAATACAGGCTGAATTCTCCCAACTTGACGAATTGGTTCATGCTTATGCGGTAAGCATCCATAAATCACAGGGCTCTGAATTCCCTGCGGTTGTAATTCCGCTTCTGAATCAGCACTATCTGATGCTGCAGCGTAACCTGCTCTATACTGCTGTTACCCGGGCCCGTAAGCTGGTTGTCCTGGTTGGAAGCCGGCAGGCAATCGCAATTGCGGTGCGCAACAACCGCATCGCCGCCAGAAACACACGCCTTGCTGCCCGCCTTCAAACAGTTCCCCAAACCAGGGATACCGGGCTCTACCAGGCGTAAAATCCGATTCTAAAGGTTTTCAGACTTCGTTCGAATTGTGTGGGCTCCTTCGGCGCCCACACAATTCGATGCAGTTATCAAAGCAAATTACAGGTTTCCAGCTTTCTCCG
>CAZBDC010000027.1:0-32413 GCA_964490575.1 uncultured Anaerolineaceae bacterium
CGACCCCATGACCCCCCCCGCCCGACCCCTGCCCGCCACACCCCCCCCCCCCCTGGCAGGGTCCCCGGGCGAAACGCCCGTCCCCTATCCCTAAGCGACCCTGTCCAGATCTTTAGCGGCCAGGTGACACCCGGCGTGGGAACCCTGGCCCACCCAGCCGGACGGTTTCTGGCCGGTCAGTCCATACGCCTGCGACATGCGCGCCGCAGCTCGGACAACCGCCGTCAGCATTCAGCCGGTATTCGAGGATGACATATCCGCGGCGCCGGATCAGGCTTTTTCCGCAGGCCGGGCACAGCGTGTCCTCATACGCGCCGACCCGTCCGGGCAGGTTGCCGGCATAGACATAGCGCAGTCCGGCCTCCTGGCCGATCTCAGCCGCCTTCTGCAGGGTTTCAGCGGGGGTGCTGGCCGCATCCATCTGATAATCCGGATGAAAGGCGGTGACGTGCCAGGGGATATCCACCGAGACTGAAGCGAGAAAGCGGGCCGCATCCCATAGTTCCCCGGTGCTGTCATTAAAACCAGGCACGACCAGGGTGACCACCTCGACCCACAGGCCCATCTCGCGCGCCATGCGGATGGTGTCTAACACGTGCTTCAGCACGCCACCCAGCCTGCGGTACTGGCGGTCTTGCATGGTCTTCAAATCCACCTTATAAGCAGCCAGGTAGGGCACCAGGTAACGGAGCACCTCGGGCGTGGCATTGCCGTTTGAGACGAACGCGCACCTCAAACCTGCCTGCCGGGCCAGTTGGAAGATCGAGACTGCCCATTCCGAGGTAATGAGCGGTTCGTTGTACGAAGAGACGACCACTTCAGCGCCTGACCGGAGCGCGTAGCGCACGATCTGTTCTGGGGATATCTCCTGAATATAAGCCGCGCCCCGGTCGGCTGCCGGGTCGCGCAGGGTTTGAGAAGTCAGCCAGTTCTGGCAGTAGCTACAGTGGAAATCACAGCCCAGCATTCCAAATGTCAGCGCGTCGCTGCCGGGGAGAAGATGCGAAAAAGGCTTCTTCTCAATCGGGTCGACCTGCAAAGCAGCTACGTATCCCCAGGGGACGCGCAGGTCACCCGCGCGGTTAAAGCGGACCTGGCAGATTCCCCGCCGCCCGGGTTTGATCAGGCAGCGGTGCGCGCAGGCGAAACAGCGCAGGGAGCCATCCTCGTACTTTTCGAACAGCTCACCAGAGCGGGTTAATCGATCAAGCTTTTCAGATACACTGGTCATATTTCTATTTTACAGTTTACGAATCAGTAAGGAACCTTAAAACCTGCATATTTTTAAGGAAAGAAACCTGATTGCGAGTCGTATAATGAATATAGAATATATTTAGAACGTTTTCAAATTGAGGGGGCTCAATGAAGCGCATGTATTCACTCTTCGGACTACACTTAATTCCCCCAAGTGGCCAGTTTGCAATTCGGTAAGTTGGCGGATCTTTTTTCGTTTGAAAGCGTTATATATATATAAGCATCTGGCTCTGCCAGAGGGGGTCCAATTGGACCACTGTCGCCGGTTCTCTGGAGAAGGAGGACGTCATGTGGATCGTTTACCTGGTCGTTGTGCTGGTTGGACTGATGTTTGGAGTTCTGTGCCTTACAAGCCTGCAGAATGAGGCCTGAATGTTCTTCACCGGTCCAGAAAAGCAAGCCGTCATGAAAGAAAGCCGCGCCCGGAGTCGCCGCGAAGGGCATCTTTTGGCTTTCGTCAGTCGCTCACCCTGGCTGGAGCTCGTTATTTCCTAACCGCTGCTCGGGAGGGGTCGCCGTTCCTCCCAGGATTTATTCACCAGAGGCTGTCTAAAAAAACATCTGGACAGCCTCTGGTTCGTTTTTAAAGGATTTTCAGTTTCAAAACAAATTCTCATTGACGCCGGCTGGCATTCACCCCGTCAGGATTTCTTAGAAGGCAGGATTTCCAGGTTAGCCAGGGATGCCACCAGGCGCTTGAAGCCAACGCTCTCAAAGAACACGTCGACGGTTTCATCGTCATCCTGAATGCGGCTTTCCAACACCATTCCATCGCCCCAGGAGGGATGGCGGACGCGCATCGCCGGCCGGTAGCGCGGCTCAATGATCGGCGCAGATGCGGCCGGGGGCGAGTGATACGTGCGCAGGGCCTTCTGGGTATTCCAGGTGGAAACCTCGCTCCGCCGCGCGGCATAGCCCCGCGCACGGTGGCTGCGCGAGTCCGCGCGGACGAGTTCCTCCGGGATGTGCTCAAGAAAACGCGACGGGATGCTGTCCTGGTAAGAGCCATACAGGCTGCGCTGCTCGGCGCGCACCAGGTACAGGCGCTGCTTGGCACGGGTCATGCCAACGTAGAACAGGCGCCGCTCTTCGGCCATCTCTTCCGGGTCATCCAGCGAGCGGTTGTGAGGCAGCAGGCCATCGTCTAACCCGACGATGAACACGACCGGGAACTCCAGCCCTTTGGCCGCGTGCAAGGTCAGCAGGGTCGGCGCCTCAGCCTCTTCAGGAACGGTATCTTGATCAGACACCAGGGCCAGGTTCTCGAGGAAGCTGGACAACCCGCGTTCTTCGTACTCATAAGCCAGGCGGCGCAACTCCTGAACGTTCTCCCACCGGCCGCGGCCTTCCTCGGTGCCATCGTTGACATACTCGTAATAAGTGGTATCTTCGAGAATGCGGTCGAACAGGTCCGGCAGGGTCATCTGTTCAATGTGATCGTGCCAACCTGCCAGCAGTGCGCCAAAATCCGCCAGCAGGTTCGTTCCGCGCGAAACCTGGCTCCAATAAGCCGACTCTTTGCTGCGCCGCCCCAGGTCCAGCAACACCTCCCCTGGCGAGAGATTGTTTTTCTGCGCTACAAGCTGGAGGGCCATCAAGGTCTTGTCACCGATCCCGCGCGGCGGGAGGTTGATGACCCGCACCAGGCTGACCTCATTGGACGGATTCTGGACCAGCCGCAAGAAGGAAATGATGTCTTTGATCTCCCGCCGGCCGTAGAACCGCTGCGCTCCTACCAGGCGGTAGGGCATGCCAGCCCGTAAGAAGGCCTCTTCCACCAGGCGAGACTGGGCGTTGGTGCGATACATCACCGCGAAGTCTCCACTGCGTTGCTGCCGGGATCCGGTTAGCTGCTGGATCGTATCGACCACGAAGGCGGCCTCGGCATGGTCGTCGCTGGCCTCATAAATAACGATCTTCTCGCCACGGCCAAGATCAGGCCGCGAACGCAGGCGCTTGGGCGTGCGGTAGTTATTTTTATCGATCACCGCGATGGCTGCATCCAGCACGGTCTGGGTCGAACGGTAATTCTGCTCCAGCAGGATCTTCTGTGCCTTTGGATAGTTCTCCTCGAAGCGCATGACGTTGCGGTAATCCGCTCCTCGCCAGCGGTAAATGGACTGGTCCTCGTCCCCCACGACAAAGATGTTCTGATGATAGGATGCCAGGTGGCGAAGCAGTTCATACTGAACCAGGTTGGTATCCTGGAACTCATCCACCAGGATGTACTCGAACCGGCGCCCATATTCTTCTCGTTTTTGCGGGTTTTCCTCAAGCAGGCGCCAGGCCCAGACCAGCAAATCGTCAAAGTCGACCGCGTTGTTAGCGACCAGCAGATCCTGGTAGCGCTTGTAGACGCGGGCGATCACCTCGTCCCGGTAAGAGCGAGCGTTGAAGTTCTGTGGAAAAATCAACTCATTCTTGGCCGTCGAAATGGCTGCCTGGACGCTGTTTGGCCGGTACAACTTATCGTCCAGGTTGAGATCCTTCAGCGCGCGCTTGACCAGCGTCTGCTGGTCATCGTCGTCGAAAATGACAAAGTTTGACTCAAACGGCAGCAGGTCTGCTTCACGCCTGAGGACGCGCGCGCAGATAGCGTGGAAAGTACCCAGCCAGATCCCCTTGAGATCCTGGTCGAGCAGCTTCTTTACCCGGTTTTCCATTTCCCGGGCCGCCTTATTGGTAAAGGTCACGGCGAGGATGCGATGCGGGCGTACGCCCAGGTTATCAATCACGTAGGCGATGCGGTGAGTCAGCACGCGCGTCTTGCCCGAGCCGGGCCCGGCCAGGACCAGGGTCGGCCCTGGGGCTGCGGTCACTGCCAGGCGTTGTTGGGGATTCAACTCGTTTAGGATGTCCACGGAGCTCATTTTACCATACAGCTATTGACAGGTATAATTCGTTCGCATATACTCATCTGTGAAAAAAAGAACATGGCCTTCGGGGCAGGGTGAAATTCCCGATCGGTGGTAGAACCCACGAGTACGCAGGAGGACGCTCTTATCGAGTGTCACGCTCCCGTGCATGACCCGGCGAGATTCCGGGGTCGACGGTTACAGTCCGGATAAAAGAAGGTCAGGCAAAACAAAGGTGATGCCAGGTCGATCTTGAGTTTACAGGCCAGCCTTTTTCTGTGGAGCCGCACCCGCCCCGTAGACCTTGCAGGTCCGGGGTTTTTGTTTAGGACCCTGGAAGAAGGGAAACCGATGGAAATCAGTTATAAGCGTTCCCTCAAACCGATCGCCCGTCACCTGGCCAACCCAACCAACCGCTGGTGGGTGCCTGTTTCTGGTCTGCTGGCTGTGCTGGGGTGGGAGCTTCTGGTCAGGGTGGCCAACCTGCCGCCTTACATCCTGCCATCTCCCGCACGAGTGGCGCAGCGGTTCTGGCTGGCCCTGGTGGATGGCAGCCTGCTGCGCAATACCGGCGTCACCCTGGCTGAAGTGGTCCTGGGCCTGTTGGCAGGCGTCAGCCTGGCAACCCTGTTTGGGTATTTGATCGGAAAATCACCCCTACTCGAGCGGCTGCTCGCGCCTTACCTGGTAGCCAGCCAGGCCATCCCGGTAGTCGCCATTGCCCCCTTGCTGGTCATCTGGCTGCCACCAGGCATCCTCTCCAAGGTCCTGATCTGCGCGCTGATTGTCTTTTTCCCGGTGCTGGTGAATACCGTGGTCGGCGTGCGGGCCGTGCCTGAAAACCTGCGCGACCTGATGCGCTCGATGCGGGCAACGCCCTTGCAGATGTTGAAGTACCTAGAGATCCCGGCTGCGCTGCCAGTTTTCCTGGGCGGGCTGCGCATCGGCGCGACCCTCTCGGTCATCGGAGCCGTCGTGGGCGAGTTTGTCGGCGCAGACCGGGGATTGGGTTTCCTCATCAACGTCGGGCGCGGTCAGTTTGATACCGCCCTGGTCTTTGTAGGAATCTTCACCCTGGTCGTCATGGCGCTGAGCCTGTATGGCCTGGTGCTGCTGCTCGAAAAACGCCTGCTTAAATGGCAGGCCCGCCCGCGCCGGTGAGGAGAACAGGCCTGATATCTCCCAGCGCTTCTTCACGAATCCAACCCAACCACAGGAAAAAACACATGCGCTACATCCTCTCTCTCATCTTAATCGTCCTTCTGGCAGCAGCCTGCGCACCGCAAGCTGCCGCCCCGCGCGAGGTCACCGACATCCGCCTGCCGCTGGGCTATATTCCAAACGTGCAGTTTGCCCCTATGTATGTCGCGATTGACAAGGGCTTTTTCCAACAGGAAGGTCTCAACGTCACCCTGGATTACAGCATGGAAAACGACAATGTCGCCCTGGTTGGCGCGGGCCAGCTCCAGTTTGCGATTGTGTCTGGCGAACAGGTGCTGCTCGGGCGAGCGCAAGGGCTCCCGGTGGTCTACGTTGGGGCCTGGTACCAGCAGTACCCGGTTGGCGTGGTGGCGAAAACCGGGCAGAACATTCGCCAACCAGCTGACCTGAAGGGCAAGCGCATTGGCATCCCCGGGCCGTATGGTGCCAGCTATATCGGCTTCCGCGCGCTAATCGACCAGGCCGGTTTGAAAGAATCTGAAGTCATCCTCGATTCGATCGGATTCACCCAGGTCGAGGCCATCGTGACAGACCAGGTGCAGGCCGGCGTAATTTACGTGGCCAATGAGCCAGTCCAGCTCAAAGCCCAGGGACTCGAGGTGGATGTGATCCGGGTCTCTGACTATATGAACCTCGTTTCAAACGGGCTGATCACCAGTGAAACGATCGCCAAAGAAAACCCCGAGCTGGTGCGGGCCATGCTACGCGGACTGCTCAAGGGCATCCAATACACCATCGATCACCCCGACGAAGCCTACGAGATCAGCAAGAAGTACGTCGAAGCCCTGGCCCAGGCCGACGAGCAGGTGCAGAAAGCGGTCCTGGCTGCCTCGATTGACCTGTGGAAAGCGGACCAGCCTGGCTATGTGAACCCCCAGGCCTGGGAAAACATGCACGCCGTGCTGCTGGAGATGGGACTGCTGGCCCAGCCGGTGGCGGTGCAAGACGCATTCCGCTATGACTTCCTGCCGGAGGAGCCGTGATTTTGGGCAAACAAGAAGGCGATTCGCCCAAGCCAGCCGGGCTTGAACCGGTTTTGCGGATCCAGAACCTGGGCATCACCTTTCCAGGTGAAAACGGCGGGTTGACCGCGCTGGAAAACATCAACTTCAGCCTGTTTCCCCAGGAGTTCGTGTGCCTTTTAGGCCCTTCAGGCAGCGGGAAGAGCACGCTGCTGCGGGCAGTAGCCGGGCTATTGAAACCTGACAGCGGCAGTGTCATCTTCGCCGGCAGCCAGGAACCGCGTATCAGCCTGGTCTTTCAAGATGCCAACCTGATGCCGTGGCGCACAGTGATTGAAAACATCACCCTGCCGCTGTCTTTGCGAGGCGCGCCGGCCGAGGAAGCCCAGGCGCGCGCCCGGGAATGGATCGATCTGGTTGGATTGAGTGGCTTTGAAGATGCCTGGCCGGGCGACCTATCCGGCGGCATGGCCCAACGGGTGGCCATCGCCCGCTCACTGATCCAGGACCCTGACCTGCTGCTGCTGGATGAGCCGTTTGGCGCACTGGATGCGCTCACTCGCGAAAAGATGGGCGCCGAGCTGCTCAACCTGTGGCAGGCTCGGCGCAAGACCGTCCTGATGGTGACTCATTCCATCAGTGAAGCGCTGCTGCTCTCCGACCGGGTGCTGGTTCTCTCGCCCCGCCCTGGCCGCATCAGCCTCGACCTGCCAGTCGATCTGCCCCGCCCGCGCCAGGAGGAAATCCGTTACACCGAGCGGTTCGGGGCGCTCTCCCGGACGCTCAAGTCGGCTATCCGTTAAAGCCGGATCACATACTGGCAGTATTCGCAGCGGATACTGTCCATCCCGCGCAGCACCACCTGGGTGACCGGCGCGCCGCAGTTCGGGCACTTGCTGGGCGCCGAGCTGGCTTTTTTAATCAACGCTGGGTCGAGCGGTACGGCCCGGTCGTCATCGAACTCATGCCCGCGCGCCTGGCCAATTAATCCCTGCCAGCGGTCGCAGTCCTGCCCATCCAGGTGGAACCAGGCTGCAGGAACCGCCACACCCGGCTTGAATGTGATCTGCAGGTGATCCTCGTGCCCAAACAGGCCCTTTTTACTGGCCTGGATCGCGTCTACCAGTTCGACTGGCGCTTCCAGCAGAAGCTGGTGCACTTTTTCCTTCTGGGTGGTAATAAAGAGCATTTTCTTGGTGGCGACTTCCTGCTTCTGTTCAAAAAACAGGCGCTGGTCGGTCAGGTAAAGGATGCCCTGGGGATCCTCCTTACCGGTGTTTTCATCCTTTGAATAGGTGGCCTTGACTGCCATCACAGCACCCTCAGACGCCAGCAGGCGGAAGGTCGATTCAGCAAACTGCTGCAGCATCCAATCCAGCCGGTCCAGTTCAATTTTCAGCTTGCTGACCGCGCTGGAAAAGCTGTTATACATGCCACCGATGCTGTTTTCGGCGGCTTTTACCTTATCCGCAAAGGCATTTACGTCAGTCTCCAGCTGAGCGACCGTAGACTGGATGGCCGCCGGCGTGCTGGCGCGCGCCTGGACCAGAGACAGGCGGTTTTCCAGCGGGCGCAGCCCGGCCTCGAGCTGCGGCGCCTGGCGCTCGATCTCGCGCAGCGCGCCGTCCTGCAGCGCCTGCCACTGAACAACCAGCCCGCTGGCCTGGGCCTCGTAGCCTTTACCAAACACATAGCCCCGCTGGCGAAGTTCCTTAATGCGAGGTTCCAGCCCATTGACCAGCGTGCTCAGGTCCTCAACCCGGTCGCGAGCAGCCGATAACCGCACCCCAGACTGCAGATCCTTTAATTTCGAACGCAGCATGGTTAAGCGGCTGTTCATCTGTTGTTCAGGTGTCGGTGTCGTTGATGAAGCCATCCAATCCCTCCAATAAATTCTATGCCAGTCTCGGCCAGCCCAACAGGATCACCTCGGTGAGCAGGCGTGGATTCAAATTCGCGTCCAGCCGGGCGATCCCCTGTTCCAGTTCGGCGGTACATGCCCGGGCCGTCGCCAGGTCGACCTGGGACGCCAGCTGGTTGATCTCTGCCTGCAGGTCGATGTTCACCAGCGGCAGTTCAAGGCCCTGCGGCGGGGCAGCAGCGGATCCTGTTGCGCTCGCAACTCCTGTTGCGCTCGCAACTCCTGTTGCGCTCGCAACTCCTGTTGCGCTCGCACTGCACAGCATCAAATCCCGCCAGAAAGACAGCCAGGCGCCATAGGTTTCGCGCAGGGTTTCCTTGTCATGTGAAGCCTGTTCAGCGTAGGCAAAACGCGCCCGGCGCGGCTCGCTCAACAGCTGCAGCAGGTCTTCCAGCAAACTCCGGCGCTGCTCCATGCGATCCGGATCATCCTTGAGCCGCAGCGCCTGGCCCAACCGACCACCCGAAAGATGAGCCAGCAGGCGGGCGTCGAAAGGATCGATCCCCTGCGCCTCCAGGTGATTCTGCAGCCGGTCGAGCGCCATAGGGCGCAGGCGCAGGATCTCACAGCGTGAGGAAATGGTGGGCAGCAGGTTCTCTGCCGAATCGGCGGTCAGCAGCAGGATCACCCGCCGGGGCGCCTCTTCGAGCGTCTTGAGCAGCGCGTTTTGGGCGTTGGGATTGGCTTCCTGGAAGCGCAGCAAGAGCGCCACCCGGTAGCGCCCTTCGTACGGTAGCAGCGAGAGCGAGCGCTGGAGGTCACGGATTTGCTCGACCTTCAGCGTTCCGCCCTCCCGGTCGGCCTGGGTGACCGTCAGATCGCTGTGTTGCATGGCGGCGGTCTGGCGGCAGATGCGGCACTGCCCGCAAAACTCACCCGGGGCAGGCGGCTGGAGACAATTCAGCGCCTGGGCAAAGCGGAGCGCCAGCGTACGCCGCCCGACCCCAGATGGACCGGTCAACAGATAAGCATGCCGCACCTCGCCTCGGGCCAGGTACCCGTGCAGTAAACGCTCAGCCCACTCGTGCCCGTAAACCTGCCAACCCATCAGCCTGCTCCCTCCGAAATCAGGTGAAAATGGAGGAGCGGGACATCCTGGTTGGGGCCGCCGTTGGCGACCAGCCGGTACCCACAGCCTTCCAGTCCCAGCTCGCGCACCAGGCCCTGAACCGTTGTTAACAGGTCGCGCTGAAACGCCACATCCGCGGGCGGAAGGTCCAGCAGCGAAGCATAGGGCCGCTTGGACACCAGCAGAATATGGACCGGGTAGCTCGGGCTGGGATGGTAAAAAGCCATTAAAGAATCCGTTTCTCGCAGACGCTGGATCGGGATAACAAAACTCATGTGAGCAAACACCTCGCGAAGGATTCCACCTGCCAGACGGGTGCGCGCCAGGGCAAACAATCGTGAGCGCAGCCAGCGCCCGGCGGGTGACCGGCTCACCCGCAGCCCCCGAACAGACCTGCCCTGCGCCTGGGAAATCGATCAATCCACAGGCAGGCAGTTCGTTCAATGCAAACTGAGGTCATACAAAGACACTTCATATTTGCGTTCAGACCGGATCCTCAGGCTTATATGCTGAGTATATCACAGGGTCGCCGGCGTACATTCCCACCGCCCTGGCGCGAAAGACAGTAAACTCACCTCAGCGCAGTACGATCGGTAAATAGGCCATGCGCCCCGTTTTCCCCAGGAAAGCCAGTTTGCCCTGAAAGCTCCCATTTACATAAACGAAGACCATCACCGGCCCGTCTGGGAAGTTCGAGAGAGGGGCCGAAAGGAAGCGAGTATCGCTCGAAGCTTCCCCCGGGCGCAGCCATTCGATCTGCTGGTTATCCAGGCGGATCAACTGCACCAGCGGCTGGTTGGCAGCTGACTGCGCCGTTGCTCCGCTCGATCCCTCCCAGGCTCCGGTAAAGCTGCTGCCGATCACCTCCAACTGCTTATCAGCCGCGCATTGGACGCAGGCTGCTCGCGTCACAGTCGGGCGCCACGGATTGGAAACAACCGGGATGTTCTTGAACGCAAACATCTCGGTCGTATCGTGGGGATCGCTGGATGCATCTGCGCCTCCGATCGTGACCAGCTTACCGTTCAAAGAAAGCAGGGTCCGGTGCCCAAACCGGGGGAACAGTAAATTACCGGCCGCGCTCCAGGTGTTGGTCGACGGGTCGAAGATTTCAACCGAAGTGATCGCATTGGCCATGCTGGACTGCCCGCCCAGCACCACCGGCCGCCCATCCGGCAGCAACACTGCGCTGTGGAATTGGCGCGCGGCGGCCATCGATCCAACCGTGGTCCAACTGTCCGCGGCGGGGTCATAAAGGTGCACGCTGGTCTGCCGCTGGCCAGTGCTGATCCGTCCCCCAGCTATCATCACCTTGCCATTGGGCAGCAGCGTAGCCGTGTGGGAAATCTTGCTAAAGGGCGTTGCCGCGGCCGTGGTAAAGGTTTCGGTTTGTGGGTCAAAGATTTCGGCAACGCTGCTGGTCAGGCTGCCAACGATTAACACCTTGCCGTTCTTCATCAAGGTGGCAGTGAAACCCGAGTAGTTCCCGGCTGCGTCCCCAAGTGTCTCGCGGAAAGACAGGTTGGCCGGATCGAAGATATACGAAATGCCGCCGCCAGCCTGCATAATGAAAATCGTCCCATTTGGCAGCAGTACACTTGCCAGGTCCGGGAGTTCTGGCCCGCCTGGAAGGTAGCTCCACTTTCCCCCGCTGTAGATCTCGCCCGACCCGGCCGAAGACCCCAACGTCGACATTCTGCCGCCCAATACAACCACGCGCCCATCCGGCAGAAGCGTGGTCGTATGGCCACACCGGCTGCGATTCAGAATACTATCCGGAGGTACATCCGTGATCGTTTCAGCGCTGTGATCCCAAAGATACACGTAATTCACGCAGGGCCGGTCAATGTCATCGTACTGCTCGGCGCCCCCCGTAATCAGGATATCACCATTGCTTAGCAAGGTTGCCGAAGATAAAAACAGGCCATTCACAACCGGGTTGTTCGGAATATCATTACTGTGGCTTTGGCCGGTCGAGAAACGGTTGGTCTCGGCCGTGTTTACACCCGCCGTATCATCGCTGTTCCCACCCGCCACCAGAATCACCCCGCCCGGCAGGATCACTGCGGCGGCGTTCTTGCGCGCCGTATGCAGGTAATCGCTCGGGTCGGCCGGCGCGTGCCAGGTGTCGGCCGGGTCATTGATATCCATGTACTCTACATCCCAGGCTGGAGTTCCATTATCCCCACCCAGCAAAATATAGTTGCCATTGGCATCCAGCACAGCCGCCATCAACTGCCGCGGGTAGGCGATGGGCCTGGATAAATCGCTCCACGAATTTGCCGTCGGGTCGTACACTTCAGTTGATGACAGGTATCCACTATAGATCGTCCCCAGGACATTCTTCCGATAATACCCGCCAACCACCAGCACCTTACCATCCCGCCTCAGCACAGCATTATGCGCGCTGCGCCCATAGGTAGCACTCGCCATCGTCCCGGCCGCTTCCCAGGTGTTGGTTGCCGGGTAATAACGGTAAGCCGTCCGATAAGACCCAACTTCAAAGGTTGTCCCAAAGGATAAAAAGCCGCCCGCCACCAGCACGCTGCCATCCGGCAGGAGGGTCGCCGTGTGCTTCTCCCGAGACCCCACCAGGCTGCCCGCGTTGGACCAGGCCCCACTGGCCGGATCGTAGATTTCCGCGGCTGAAAAACAGCCCAGCGTCCCGCAGCCCCCAACCACCAGCACCCGCCCATCCTGCAGGCGCGTGGCAGTATGGTTGCTCCGCGCCAATGTCATGCCGCCTGTCGCCGTCCAGGTTTTGGCAACCGGGTTATAAATCTCCGTCGAGGACAGCGCTCCTGTACCGTTTTCTCCACCGGCAACCAGCACACGCCCGTCCAACAGGACGGTGGCTGTATGATTCCGGCGGGGCACATTCATATTGCCGGTCGCGGCCCAATTATTTGTCAGCGGGTTATAAATCTCGCTGCTGCCCAGATAGTGGTCGCCGCTCTCATAATAATATCCCCCGGCCGCCAGGGCGCTCCCATCGGGCAGCAGCGACAGGGTGTGAAACGCGCGCCGCGATGTCATCGCCGAAGCGGTATACTGCCAATCGGCGTCGAGGAGCAGCGGGGCTGCGAGGCTGTGCGCCCGCCCGACCGAGACGTTCAGCGGTATCCGGAGTCCGGTCAACAATGCGACAATCATGATCCATCGAAAATAAGCCTTCATTCCGCCTCCATCTAAATAAACAAACCGCCGGCTTTTTGTTCCGCTTTACCGGTCGAATAAGTGCTTGATCCCTGGTGATGGGATGCAAGGGGACAGGACCAATCTGGATGGTTCATTCAGGCTTATTCTATGAATTCTGGTCAAAAAAACGTCAAAAAAGGGGCTTTCCCGGGGAATCGATTTCTGCCGGGCGAGCGGATCGGCTGTGGTCATCGTGGTAGGATGTTTTGAGCCTGGTTTGCCCAAAACATCCTACCAAAGAATTCAGCGCAACAGGCGCAGATTAATATTGCCCATAGATTGGCCCGAAGTTGGCGCAGGCGCGGTAGTCAGCGCCCATCGGATCCTGCGCGCCGAACATGCTCCAGGCGCTGGGGCGGAAAACCTGCTCTTCGGCCACGTTGTGCATGGTGACCGGGATGCGCAGGATCGACGCCAGGCTGAGCAGGTCGGCGCCGATGTGGCCATAGCTCAACGCGCCGTGGTTGGCGCCCCAGTTGGCCATCACAGAATAGACGTCGCGGAAGGGGCCGGTGCCGGTCAACCGCGGGACGAACCAGTGAGTCGGCCAGGTGGGGTCAGTGCGCTCGTTGAGCTGCTCGTGGACATCCGCCGGCAGGTCGATGGTGACGCCTTCGGCGATCTGCAAGACGGGGCCCAATCCCTTGACAATGTTGAGGCGCGCCATGGTCATTGGCATACCACCTTTGGTCAGGAAGCCCGAGGAATACCCGCCGCCGCGGAAGTAACCGGTGTTGGCCGGGTACCAGTCGGTAGCTTGCAGGCAGGCATCCACCTCAGCCGGGTCGATTTCCCAGAAGGGCTTCATGGCTGGCTGGCCCGCACGGGCCATCTGGCCAGTCGCGTCCAGGCTGGCTGCGCCCGAGTTGATCAGGTGGATAAAGCCGCTGGAAGCCTCGCCGGTCACCGTATAGCCGGTCACCCGCTTGACTGCCTCCGGGCTCCAGTAAGTGCGCACGTCGGCGAAAACCTGGGCCGTGTTGGTCAGCAGGTGGCCAAACAGCATAGTAGCGCCGTTCAGGCAGTCGTTCTCGGTGGCAAAGACGAACGGCTCGCGGATGCCGTTCCAGTCGAAGGACGAGTTAAGAATAGCCTCCATGAAATCGCCGTTGGGGAAGTGGTCGGTCCAGTGGCGCTGGCCCTGAAAACCGCCGGCGATCGCGTTGTGGCCGAGAGCTTCTTCGCCGTAACCAATCTCATCCAGGCGCGGGTTGCCTACCATCAGGTCGCGGGCGATCAAGGCCATCTTAACTGACATCTCCCAATCGCTATCCTTCTGCGCGCGGGTGCGCTGAGCTTCGGGCGGGTTGTGGTCGCGGCCTTCCCGGCACTTCGCTTTGGTCCAGGCCAGGGCGCGCTCGTACTCCTGCGGATCGTAGATGCCCTCGTCGACGCGGCGGGTAATCTCGCTCATGTCGACTGCTTCCACGCGCATCCCCAGGTAGCTCTCGAAGAAGGGCTGGTCGACGATCGAGCCGGCGATACCCATCGAGGTGCCGCCCAGCGATAGATAGGACTTGCCGCGCATCATCGCCGCAGCCAGCCCGGCGCGGGCAAAGCGCAGCAGCTTTTCCTGCACGTCGGCGGGGATGTTCGCGTCGCCCGAATCCTGCACGTCATGGCCGTAAATGCTGAAGGCCGGCAGGCCCTTCTGGTTGTGCGCCGCCAGCACAGCCGCCAGGTAAACCGCACCCGGGCGCTCGGTGCCGTTGAAGCCCCAGATTGCCTTGGGGGTCAGCGGATCCATATCCATCGTTTCCGAGCCGTAGCACCAGCAGGGGGTCACGGTGAGTGAAACACCGACCCCTTCGCGGGCGAACTTCTCGGCGGCACGGGCTGACTCAGCTACCCCGCCGATGCAGGTGTCGGCGATCACGCACTCGACCGGCTGCCCGTTCGGATAGCGCAGGTTGGCGGTGAACAGGTCAGCCACCGCGCGGGCTAGGCCCATCGTCTGCGCCTCGAGCGATTCGCGCACGCCCTTGCGGCGGCCATCGATAGCCGGGCGGATGCCAATCTTGGGAAAGCCCCCAATCAGGCGGTAGCCATCAGCAGAAGCAAATTTCGATTCCTGGGTCATGTTCATGCTCCTTTCGGGTATAAAACAGAAACTTATGGCAAAACGACACAGCCCGCGCCCAGCACCTGGCGCGGCGCGCCGTCACATTCCAGCTTGAAGACAGTCACCCCGGCGTCTGGATCGGGGTTTTGAGCCGGCAGCCCCTTGAGCACCAGCCGGTCCTCGCCCTGCTCGAACGCAACCGGCTGCCCATTGGCCAGGAGCGAGGCTCTCTGCACGCGCACCCGCAGGCCACCGATCGCCAGTTCAGGGCCGGGCCAGCGGCTGCACCAGTAATAGGCCGTGTTGCCCCTGACCGTCCAGGCTCCGGTCGGCATCCATTCCATCCGGCCCTGGGCGCGGTCCACCAGACCATAAACGGCCTCACCGTTGCGCGCCAGCCAGCGCCCGACCGGGGCCAGGCGCTCGACCGCCTCTTCCGGCACCGAGCCATCCGGTTTGGGGCCAATATTCAGGAGCAGGTTGCCCTGCCCGGCCGCCGCGGTGCGCAGCATATTCAACACCTCGCGCACGGTGCGCCAATCCTCGGCCGGCGCGGAGGGCATATAGCCCCACGAGCCGTTGAAGGTCATGCAGGCTTCCCAGTCACGGCCCTCGTCCGCAGCGGTGACGTGTTCTTCCGGCGTGCCAAAATCCTCGGGCAGCTGCGAGCGGTTGTTAATGATGATCTCCGGTTGGATCGCGCGCACCATGGCGTTCATTTTCGCGCTTTCCCACAGTTCGGGCGAGCGCAGCGGCCAGGACACATCGTACCAGAGAATGTCGATCTTGCCGTAGTTGCTGACCAGCTCGCGCACGCAGCCCTGGGTAAAATCGAGAAAGCGCCGGCGGGCCGCCTCGTCGGTGGCGCACAGCGCCCCATCCGGATGATGCCAGTCCATCAGCGAATAGTAAAAGCCGACCTTCAGGCCAAACTCGCGGCAGGCTTCGACATACTCGCGCACCAGGTCTCGCCCGGGGCCGCGCCTGACGGCGTTGTAATCGGTCTGCTGGGTGTCCCACAGGCAGAAGCCTTCGTGATGCTTGGTGGTCATCACCATGTACTTCATCCCCGACCGTTTGGCCAGCGATGCCCATTCCCGAGCCGGGCGGTCTTTGACATGCCAGCTATCCGCCAGTTTCTCATACTCGGCGACCGGGATCCGCTCACGGTTCATGACCCACTCGTGGCGGCCTAACTGGGCGTACAGCCCCCAATGGACGAACATCCCAAAACGCGCCTCGCGCCACCAGCGCATGCGCCGGTCTCGTTCGGCTGAAGACTGCATTTGAGGTTCAGGCATCTTACTCCTCCTTGAGGATCAATGATTATTTATTCTGCGTGCGCGCTTGTGTCACACGCACAAAATCAAAGCATCGATATTTACACCGGCTGAGCGGCCTCTTTGATCTGGACAATCTGGTACCCATTCACAACCGGCACGCGCATCCGGACGTAGCCTGCTTCCCACGACCATGCAGCAGGCTGATTTTCAGGCACGAGCAGAACCTCAGCCGGCCGGCGGTCCGCGCGGATGCTGATTTCGACCTCGTGGAGCGGCAGAACGTCTTCGATCACGTCCAGGACCCGCCCGCGGCGCTGGTGGATGTAGTGGAGCAGGTGGACGATCAGGTCCTGTTGCTGCTGGCGCACGGTGACCACCGCGGTGGAGGGCAGGTTATTGGCGCCCACACGCGGGTCGGGCAGCAGGCGAGCCAGGCAGTTGCCGATCACCTGCTTGTGGACGCGCTTGGCGGAGATGGCGTACTCGGTGAAGAGCGGGCGGGCGATATAGATGACGCCGCCGTGCTCGATGATCAACGGCCCATTGCCGGGCGGCCCACCGCCGTCCAGGTTCAGCGGAGTATACTGGTGCGAGCAAAAGTGCTCCCAGGTGCGGTTGAAGTACGGGGCCCCAGAATACGCCAGCACGCGCGCGTCCTCTACGGCGGTCACCTGCACCCCAGGCTGCTCGCAGGAATGGGCCATCGGCTCGATATCGCCCTGGATCTCCGGCTCAAGCAGGAGATAGTCCGGGGCATAAGCCGCCGGGCCGGCGTAGTGCACCCCCATCTCTTCGGCCAGCCGGAAGTCATCCCCGGCCAGTCCGGAGCGGTCCGTGATCAGCAGCTTACCGCCCGCTTTCAGATAGGCGCGCAGTTTTTCCGCCAGGGGTGCGTCAACCGAGATGCTGTCAGGAAGGATCACCACGCGGTAAGGGGACAGGTCGCTGGAGGCGTCCAGCACCTGGAACTGGATCTTGAGCTGTTCCAGGATGTACAGCGCCCCCAGGTCGCCCAGCGGCAGGGTCTCGCTCCAGGAGTGGAGCTGCGCACCCGACATGCCAGGCGCGCCGTTGACGGTCAGCACGCCCACTTCCGGCAGCGCCGTTGTCCCGTGGATCCACGGCTCGCGCGCTTCCACACCGGCATACACCTCGCCGATGCGCCGGTAAACTGCCGGGTCGAGCCGGCCGCGCGGGTGAAGCTGGTCGCCGATCGAACAGCCTGCCCCGTGCGCCAGGGCCTGGAAGCACTCAAATTCCAGCGCGGCGCGGTTGCGCAGGCCGCCGAAATCGCCCCAGGTCGTGTGGAAACGGCCGGTCATCCCAATCAGCGGGCGATTGAAGGTTTGGAAATAGCGCACGTAAAGTGGGAAATGACTGTACCCCCAGAACCCCCCCGGCAGCGACTCGATCTCCAGGTGGGTGAAATCGTCCAGCTCGGGGCGATTGCCCAGTACAGGATCAAACTCTACCCGCAGGCGGCTGTTGTAAAAGATCGCCGCGTCCGGGCGCCTGGCGCGGATGGCCCGGGTTGTACGGCGCATAAAGCGCCGTTCGGCTTCCAGCGAAAAGCGGTACAGCTGCGTCTCGTCCAGTGGATCAACGCCCTCTACCTGCATCTGGCGCAAACAGGTGGAGCACACACACGGACCGCCGATGTAGCGGACGATGTCAATGAACAGCCCTTCGACCGGGTACAGGTCGAGGATCTCTTCGATCTGGGCAATTACGTAGTCGGCATAGCCGGTGTTGGGGCACAGGTTCTTCCAGCCCGGCCTGAGCGGGCCGCCGATCTTGCCCATCTGCCCGTCCGAGAACACCTGGCGCCACTCGGGACGCTCGGCCCAGGCCAGTTCGTCCCACACCACCGTCGTGTAAGCCTGGACGCGGATTCCGGCCGCGTGGCAGGCCTGAACCATCTCCCCCAGCAGATCGCGCTGGAGATGCGGGTGGGGAACGCCAATTTTGGTCGGGTAGTAGCTGTAGCCATGATGACACTTGGCAAAAACTGAGATCGAATTGACCCGCGCCTCCGCAAGCGTGCGGGCAAAAGCCTGGGCATCAAAATCGGCGCCAATCGCAGGAATATGCGGAGAGGTATGGAAGTCCAGGTGAACCTGGCGGAGGGGCAGCGCTTCCATTGGAAAACTCCTTGAATAGACTCGGTGCTCACCGGGCTTTCTGATATGATAACGTTACCATATACTAAGAAAAAAAATCAACGTGCAGAGATAAGTATAAACCGATCCTGCCTGTTGATGGAAGGATTTTAAGACCGATTTTTGCGAATATGGCCGATCACTTTACCAAGCAGCAGGCGGTTGGGCAGCGGGCCAAACATGCGGCTGTCGCGGCTGTCTGGATCCAGGCCAACGACGAACACCCGCTGCCCTTCCGCCTCCACGCGCTCGACAATCTTGATCAGCCGGCCCAGGCTGGGGTGCTGAAAGACCACCACATCGCCAGGACGAACGCCTGAAAACAGGATGGGGATCTTCGAGACCAGCACGAAATCCCCATCCTCAAAAGCCGGAGCCAGGCTGCGGCCTTTAACTTTGATTACCCGCAGGATCACAGCATCGGGTAAACGATCTCTTCGCTGGGCTTATAGGGGGCCTTAACCCGCTTGGTCGGGATGCCCTTGGTCTCCCAGTAGATTTCAGCAAAGCGGTTGACCGCATTGAGCAGGTCCATGCCCGCCTCGCGGCTGGTTGTCTGGCGCGCCTTCGAGCCAAACTGCATAATTTTATGCACCAGCTCTGGCAGCTCAGGGTACTTCGCCACATGATCCTTCTTAAAGTAATCGCCAAAGATCACCCGCACTTCGCGCTTGACCAGCTCGGCGTGCTCTTCCTTCACCAGGATATAACGCGCCACGCTGTTCTGGTATTCCAGCGATTCGGGAGAATGAGCAGCTTTCAGCTCGCCCATTAGGTCGACCATCCGGATAACGGTCAGCGCTCCGATCAACGCCTGGTGCGGATCATAGATGCCGCACGGGACATCACAATGAGCGCGCGCCTCGTCGAACTTAAGCACCCGATCGAGTGCCTCAAACACTTTGAACAACATAAGTTCCCTCCTTGAAAGATCAGTTCTGGCCGCCTGCACCGGTGGCAAGCAAGCCACTATATTGATCTTAAGAATGACTACTGATTTTGTCAAGGAAAAATGATGGCCAGTTGGCCAAAATCGCCCAGACCTGCCGGCAGGCGACAGCTTCACACCGCGGGCGCCGGCCTGGCCCGGCGCGGCGGATCGCTCAGATAATGGTGCCAGAACAGGCGCGCGGCGACCGCCCGCCAGGGGCGGTACCCTTCGCCCAAGGCTTCCAGCGCGGCAGGGTTGGGCAGCGCATCCAGGCGCTTGACCCGCTGCACCGCGATGGCCAGGGCCAGGTCGCCAGCCGGCCAGATATCCGGGCGCAGCAGGGCCTCCATCAGGTAGATTTCGGCCGTCCAGCGCCCAATGCCCTTGATTTGGGTCAGCTCAGCCTGCACTGCCCTGTCATCCAGAGCCGGCAGGCGCGCCAGGTCGAGCTGGCCAGACAGGACCGCCTGGGCCAGGATCCGCCCATAAGCCGCCTTCTGGCGGCTGAAGCCAATCGCTTTTAGCTGGAGATCGTCGAGGGCCAGGAAGCCGGCCGGGGTGAGCGGGGAAACAGCCTCGGACAGTCGCCGAAAAGCCGCCCGGGCCGAGGCCAGTGAAACTTGCTGCTCGAGGATGATATAAACCAGCGTGGCAAACCCTGGCTCGCGCGCCCACAGCGGCGGCGGCCCAATGATCTCGACAATGCGAGCCAGATCAGGATCGCCACGGGCGAGCAGATAGGCGCGCTCGTGGAGCGTCTCGAGCGTCAGGATCACCGGCGGAGGACGGCCTGGTTCAGCCATCCCTCCTCGTCATTCCTCCCATGCTTCGGTAACCGCGCGCCCCTGCCAGACAGGTGGGACCGGCAGGCCTAACAGGCGCGCGATGGTAGGCGCGGTGTCAAAGATGCGCACCGGCCCTTCCAGCCGGCAGCCACGCCGGATCCCAGGCCCGGCCAGCACCCAGGGAATGGTCATATCCTCGGGGATATCCTCGCCATGCCGGTGATCATGACCGCCGTGATCGCTGGTCACCAGGCAGGTAGTATCCTCCAGCAGGCCCGCGCCCTCCAGCCGCGATAACACGTGGCCAATGGCTTCATCAGCGACGGCGACCGCCTGAAGGTACTCAGCCGACATCCAGCCGTAGTGGTGGGCGACCTCGTCCGTCAGGCCCAGGTAGACAAAAATGAAATCCGGCCGGGCCTGGACGATATAATTCGCGGCCAGCCGGGCGATAGCCAGGTCAGAATTTTCGCCGGGCCAGTAGATATCCACCAGGCAACTGTAGGCCACAGCCCCCGGCCGGGACAGGTCACGCAGCGGCTCCCAGGTGTAGAACGACGCAGGATGGCGTTTCGCCTGGCGGACCACCTCGAACAGCCCGGGAATCGGTCCGTCCGGGGAAGGCTCCCACATATTGGTGGTGACGCCATGCACCTCCGGCGGCACGCCGTGGAACATGGAAACATGGCAGGGCAGGGTGATCGACGGCATCACCGAATGCGCTTCCAGGCTGTAAGCGCCCCGTTCCAACAGACCCTGCATCACCGGCGCCTGGGCCTGGAGCAGGCCATCCGGGCGCAGACCATCCACGACAAACAAAATCACTCGTTCACCCATTTTCTTTTTCTCCCTCATCCATTAATAAGCAGGCCACCAGTGCGGCCGTCCAGTGGTAATCACGGATCGAGTCGTACTTGCGGCGGATATCATAAGGCTTAACCCGCTGGCCTTTGCGGTCGCAGGCCAGTGGTGGGCGCTCGTCTTTCGCATCGAAAAATTCGAACAGCACGCCGTAACGGCGGTAGTAATCATCGACAAAGGCGATGGTCTTACCGGCCAGCCAGTTGGCTTCCGCCGGGCAGCCCTGCCGGCGCAGTCCAAGCGCGATCAGATAGTTGAAATTGACCCAGGTCGCGCCGCGCCACATATCGGTCGACCAGGCCGGGTGGCTGATGTCCAGGCTGGGAACCGGGAAAGCAGTGTTGAAGTGGGCCGGGTCCTTGAGCAGCGCGACCAGGCGCCGCACCCGCCCCGGCGGGAGATCTGGCAGCAGCAGCGGCAGAAAACCGGTCACCGCCCGGACATGGACAAAACGCCCATCCAGGGTGCGGTCGTAATAAAAGCCATCCTCTTCATTCCACAGTGCAGCATGGATGGCCTGGGCCAGGGCCATTGAACGAGCCTGCCAGGCGCCCGCCCGCTGCGCCTCGCCCAGCTCGCCGGCGATGCGGCTGAGGTAGCCCATGTCCAGCGCGGCAAAAGTCGAGAAGTCGACCGCGTCCAACAGGAGGGCCTCGTCAAAACGCGGCGAGTTATCCAGACCCGACTCTCCTGAACGGCAGTTGACATCCCCCTCGATATACCACTCAAGCAGGCCGTTGTGGTTTTGGTCGCGCGCCGCCAGGTCCCATTCCAGGTAAGCCTCCAGGCGCGGCAGGGCATAGGCCAGGGACTCCCGGTCGCCCGTTTCAAGATAGTTCTGCCACACCCCCCAGGCCAGGATGGGCGGCTGGGTGATGGCGCTGGTCCAGCCATCGACCGTGATCATGTGCGGGATCATCCCCTCCGGGCGCTGCGCATCCAAAACCGACTTGAGAATTTCCCAAGACAGGCCAGGGTCGACCAGGTTCATGGCCAGCGAGTGAAAAACCGAGTCCCACAGCCACATGTGCCGGTGCGGCACCCGGTCGGGGGTCGACCAGCACTGGCCGATCGCGCCCTCCGCAGACAGCGTGTTGACCTTCATCACGCTCAAACACTTTTTCAGCAGGCGGTCGCGCCCTGGGTCGGCCAGAATGGGCAGCCGGTATAGCTCGAGGCGCGCGGCCATCTCGTCGGCCAGGTCGCAGCCCATGCCGGCCTCCGCCCGCGCGAACGCCTCCTCCGGATCGACCCCATAAGCCAGGGCAAACCGCTCGCCCTGCCTGGCCAGCGCCAGCGCATCCCCTGCAACCGGGTCGCTCGAGACCCAGGCCTGGCCAACCCGCTCCGCCGGCGCGCCGTCTTCGCTGCTGAGCGCAAGCCGGGCATCTGCTGGAATGCAGCCAACCAGCGTGTGCCAGGCGGTATAAACCAGGGCCAGTTCGCCCTGGGCAGTTTCGACCAGCAGGACGTCCCCGGTCGCCGCCAGCACGCGGCCCGGTTCAGCGAGACCAATCTCCAGGGTGCGGCGCAGCGGGGTATGGAACAACAGCCCATAAGGATCTGCCGCAGCCGCGCCCACGAAGCCCGAGGCCGTCCGGGTGCAACCGTCCATGCCCGAGAAAGCGAACAAGGCGCCCTCGCCCCACACATCCGGCAGGTTTGCATACCCGGAAAGCAGTTCAGCCAGCATCTCTCTTCCTCCTCAATCTCACGATTGGCGCAGCGCCACGATGGCAGCCATCAGCGCCGCCACGTCTCCCAGGCTGCTGCCCAATGCAGCCGGGACGATCCGGCAGGCTGCCACAGCTCGCGGCAGTGCTTCGGCGCGGAGCGCCTCCCGGGCCGGCTCGAGCAGCAGATCGCCCAGCACAACGCCCAGCGTTCCGACCACGATGACATCCGGGTTCAGCACATCGACCAGCACCGCCAGGCCGCGCCCAAACCAGCCCCCGGCCTCGGCGACCACTTCCAGGGCAGCCGGGTCGCTTTTCAGCACGCACCCAATCAGATCGCGAGTGGCCAGGTCGGGCGGCCAGGCGCCCGGTTGCATCCGGTGGGCCAGCTTAACCAGCCCGGAGCCGCTGCAAAACGCCTCCCACGAGCCCGCCTTGCCATATTCAACCGGTCCATCCTCCGCCATGCGCATGTGCCCGACTTCTCCGGCCATGTCGCTCGCGCCGTGGTAAATCTGGCCGTTGAGAATCAGTCCCGCCCCCAGCCCGGTCCCCATGGTCAGAAAGATCATGTTACGCGCGCCGCGCCCGGCGCCAAAATAGAATTCCGCCAGCGCCCCGGCGTTGCCATCGTGCTCGACATAGACCGGCAGTTCCAGGGCCTCAGCCAGGCGCTGCTTGAGCGGCGCCTGGCCCCAGGCTGCCAGGTGAGGCGGTGCATACAGAATGCCCCGTTCGATGTCCAGCGGGCCTCCCACCGAAACGGAAACAGCCCGCGGGATCCCCAGGCCGTCCCGGCGGCATTCGCCTAATAGATCGTGCGAGGCAGCCAGGATGCGCGGCAGGGCGATCTCAAACGCTTCCGCGGCCGGGGTAGGGATCTCGGCCCGGCGCAGGATCATCCCGTTGGTATCGCCCAGCAGCAGGCCGGTCTTCGTCCCGCCAATATCCAGGCCAAATAACAGCGCAGGTCGATCGGGTCCGGTTTCAGTCAATGGGTGCTCCTCGGCTCACTCAAACGAATTAGCCTCGCTGCGGGCCGGCTGGTCCAGCAAGGCCAGCAGCTCAGCGGCGTGAGAAAAATCGGGGATGAGCAGGGCCGCCCCGGCGCTGGCCAGGCGCTCAGCCTTGCGCGGGTTCCAACCCTGGTGCGCCACTTCATCAGTCGCCACGCCCAGCGTCAGGGCGCTGCGCCGGGTGCCCTCGCGGATCTCGACCGGTCCATCGCCGATTACCAGCAGCTCAGCGGCGGCCAGATGGTTTTCATCCAGGATGCGCTGGATGACCCGCTCCTTGGCATGATCCTCATTATCATCCAGCGCGCCGTACACCCCACCCTGAAAGTACACCAGCAGGCCCAGGGCTTCAGCTTCGTGGACCACGTCGGCGTGGTCGGTGCCGCTGGCCAGGTAAAGCCGGGCGCCGCGCCGGGCCAGCCCGGCCACAAAATCTAGCGCGCCGGCGATCATTTGCCCGGCAGGACTGACTTCACCGGCCGCCAGGTGCTCGATCCGCTGCCGGACGATAATCATCAGCCGCTCCAGGTAAAGCGCCTTATATTCGCGGGCCGTAAGCACCTGGCCCGCCAGCCCATGCCGCTGGACCGCCTCCGCCAGCCACTGCATCTGGCGAATGGTCAGAATCCCCGTCGAGCGGTCAACGTATTCGCGCACTTCTTGCTCGATCGCCGGGTTGGCTGGCAGCCCGCCGCAGATCGACTCGACCATCAGCGGGACCATCACTTCTTCCCAACCCTGGCGCAAGACAGACAGCGTGCCATCGAAATCAAAGAGGACATGGCGAACACGGCCCAGGCGCGCCAGGGCGCCAGCATCCAGCACGCGCAGCCAGGTTTTAGACTCTTCATTGTTCAGCGTTTTCATAGCGGCAACCTTGACCATTATAAGAGAAAAGTTCGAATCGCCCACGCGACTCCTTCTTCCTCATTCCCGGGCGCTACGGCGGATATTGTCCCGCGGCCACAGCCAGCACCTCTGCGGGCGAAGCCGCGCCGGTGATCCCCAGCTTGTGAATGGTGACTGCCGCGGCCAAATGCCCCAGGCGGGCGGCCTCAACCGGCGTCGCCCCGGCCGCCAGCGCCAGCGCCAGCGCGGAGAGGAAGGTATCTCCGGCGCCGACCGGGTCGATGGGGGGAACAGCCGGCACTGCCGGCACCAGGCAGCTTTCACCATTTGCCACGACCAGGCAGCCGCGCTCACCAAAGGTAATGAACAGGGGACGCAGCACGCCCCCGGCCGGGCCGCCTGCCTGCGCTTGAAGCGCGGCTTGAGCAATTTCCGCCATCCCAACCGGCCCAGGCAGGCGAGCGGGAAAAAGCCAGGCTGCTGCCTCAACGTCATTGGGTTTGCGCACCATGCTGGTAAAGCTGCCAATCCGTTCGCGTGAGTCGACTGCGAAGATAACCCCTGGGTAACGGCGGGCCAGCTCGTTCAGCCCCTGGAGAACCCGCTCCGGGATGACGCCCACCGCCTGGTAATCGGCCATAATCAGCACATCCAGCTCGGGCAGGGCCGCTTCGATCCGCGCCAGCAGCGTCATTTCGCTTTCAGGGGATAGGGGCGCGGTGTTGATGAAGTCCAGGCGGGCGTCTTCCTGCTGGAGGCGGCCTGCCTGCAGCATGACCTTGCCAAAGAATGGGGTCGACCAACCCGGCGCGGTCAGCACATCCCGCGTGTTTACCCCCACCTCGCGCAGCGCCCGCAGCAGCAGATCACCGCGCCAGTCGCTGCCCAACACGGTGAAGGAGCGCACCTCAGCCGGGCCAAGCGCCGCCAGGTTCCAGGCTACGTTCGCCGCCCCACCACAGGAGTACTGCTCGCGCACCACCGGCCGCGGGAAGAGCGGCGCCTCGCGCGAAAGCGCCGCCCGGGTCATATCCGCGAACCAATAGCCGTCGAGGGTAAAATCGCCGACCACCCCGGCACGTAAAGACCGCACGCGCGCCAGAATTTGCTCGAGCCGCGGGCAAGGTAAGAATTCATCCATCGCGCATCTCCTTGACCATGACTGAATTGATGAAGAAGGACCTGCGAGTCATGTGTCCGCTACCCGCCAAAGGCGGCCCCGTCAAAGACGGCCGATTCCAGCATATCGCACAGGACATGATAGAGCTGGATGTGCCAGCCCTGGATCTCGGGCGTATCCTTGCCCGGGGCGCGGATGGCGATATCAGCCTGATCGGCCAGCGGGCTATCCTGCGGGCCGGTCAGTGCAATGACCGTCATATTGAGGGCATGAGCCACGCTGGCGGCATAACGGACATTTTGGGCTAATCCGCTGGTGCTGATTCCCAGCAAGACGTCTCCCGGGCGCCCCAGGGCGAACAGTTCCTGGGCAAAACCAATGTGAGCAAGCGGGTTATCGTTGGCCGTGGCGCTGGCCAGGGCCTGGTTGGCGCCCAGGGCAATGGTACGCAGCCCCTGTTGAAGATGACCGGCCAGTTCACGGCCGCCCGGCTGGTCTTCCAGCCGCCGGCGCTGCGCTTCGGTCAGCGGGCGCGGGTGGCGGAAAGATTTATCCAGCTCGCCGGCGATGTGCAGCGAGTCCGCCATGCTGCCGCCGTTGCCACACACGAAGAACGCGCTGCCCGCCCGAAAAGCGCGCATCAGCGCCTCAAAAGCGCGTACCAGGGCCGGCACACAGGCACACAGTTCGGGATACCGCTCGACCATCACGCGCAGCGCCGGCGCAGCCGGTGGGTAAGCCACAGCGACCCGCTCGAGCGGGTTGACCTGAGGATCTTCCTGCGCAGTCGCCGGGAGATCGATTCCTTCAAGCAATGAAAGGACGCGCCGGTGCAGGTTGGGGATCGTCGCCAGGTGATCGCCACAGATATGAAAGCCCTTCCCGCCCAGCGAGACCGGCCGGTTGACGATGTTCTTGCGCGGCCGGTAGTAATAATCCGGCACATCGTCCCCGACTGGGCGGCGGTAATCGCCGAGAGGGACCAGGTCAAAGTTGGCAGTGGTAAAAACCCGGACCGGGTTGCCCAGGTTGCGGGCAATGGAAAGCGCCTTCAAAAAAACTTCGGGGCCAATCACTGAGGAGCCAAAATTGCAGAAAACACCGCCCTCCAGCTCGCATACCGCGGCAGTGAAGATCTTAAAATCCTGCCCGCTGGCCCAACCCAGAGCAGCAAAGTCGACCAGCGGATGCTGGTGGATGATATCGGTGCCGAGGGCCACGTGAACGGTGAAGGGAATGCGCAGCCGGTAAGCGGTATAGAGCAGGCTGTGCTGGCGGTAGGTAAAATCATCACTCTCAGCGACCAGGCGACCCAGCGCCTCCCCAATCCCCAGCCCATCGCCGGCCCCGGCCCGGATGGCCTGGTTCATCAACCGGCCGGTTTCCTCGGCCATGCCAAACATGCCGGTCTCCAGGCTGGAAGCGACATCCTCACTGGTGGAACCCTGCAGGGCAATCTCAAAATCGTGGATGGTGGTGGCGCCATTGCTGGCCAGATGGGTGATGATACCGCGCTCCATCAGGTCAATCAGTAGTGGGGCCAGCCCGCGCTTGACGACGTGCGCGCCAATCATCCAGATGACCGGGCGCCCGGCCTGGCGCGCCGCCGCGACTCTTTGGGCCACCTCCTCCAGGTCAGGCGAGTCGAAGTCCGGCGCCGGCGCGCCGGGCATCACCAGGTTTTCCAGGGCCACGCGGTTGTGGCGCTTCGGTAGGGGATACGTGCGTACCCGCGATAAATCAACAGTTCGATAACTCATAATGGTTCCTATCCGTTACGTTCCTGGGTATGTTTTGTTTGGCCGGGGAAGCCCGCCCATTCCATCTGTACCTGAACCTGCCCGCGAAGTATCTCAACATCTTCCTGGCGCAGACGGCCTGCGCCTAACTGGAGCGCATTGGCCGATCCGGCCGCAATCGCCAGCCGCAGGCCTTCCTCAAACGGCAGCCCTGTACTGAATCCGGTCAGCAGCCCGGCCAGGAAGGCATCGCCCGAACCAACCGCGCTGACCGCCTGGATGGGCGGCGCCTCCGCCAGCCACAGGCGCTCGCCGTCCGCCGCAACAGCGCCGGCCCTGCCCAGGGTAATCACGACCAGCGCGCCCCGCCGGCGCGCTAATCTGGTAACCACTTTTTTGAGATCCTCCAGATCGTCCAACGACCGACCGGTCACATCGGCCAGTTCAGACCGGTTGCACTTAATCATGAATGGGCAGCCTTTTTCCAACCCCAGGCGCAGCCCTTCGCCGCTGGCATCGATCACCGCCAGAACGCCGGCTTCGTGGGCCAGGCAAGAAAGGTCAGCATAAAAATCGCCGGGCGCGCCGGGTGGCAGGCTACCGCACAGGGTGACATAGTCGACCCGGGTCAGCAGCTCGATGTACCTGGCGCGGAAAGCCTCCAGGTCAGCCGGGGTAACCGGGCGGCCATTTTCATATATCTCGGTCATGGCACCGCTGGCCGGGTCCAGGATCGACAGGCAGGTGCGCGACTCGCCCGCGGTGTGGATAAAAGCCGTCTCCAGCCCTTCCTCGCGCAGCGACTCTTCGATAAAATCCCCGGCATACCCGCCAACCCAGCCGGTTACGATGGCCGGCTGGCCCAGCGCGCGGGCAGCCCGGGCAACGTTGCAGCTCTTCCCACCGCCCAAAACCAGCTCATAGGATGGCCGGTGGATCGCGTTCAAGCGAAAGCCCTCAATGACCATCGTCTTGTCAACCGCCGCATTGAGCGCGACGCACAACAGCATCCTCGCCTCCTCTACTCCAGCCCGTACCGGCAGGTTACGCCGGCCAGGCTGGCAAAATCATCCTTGAGCTTATCTGACAGGCTGCGGTAAACCTCGAACAACCCGGCATACAGTTCGTGACGGTCGGGCGCCGGCCAGTAGATCTGCCGGTTGGGCAGCAGGTGCTCGACAAAGTCTGGCAGTTCTTCCAGCCTGCAAAACCCGGCGGCCTGAGCCGTCATGGCAAACAACCCCAGGGTGTGCCCGCCCTGGCTACCATCCGCCTGGCAGGCCACGATAAACGGGCGCCCGGTAACATCGGCTTTGATCTGGCACCAGGTCGCGCTGCGCGCCGCGCCGCCGTCACCCAGCCATTCGCTGACCACAGCCCCGTGCGCTTCAGCCAGCCGCAGCCCGTGATAAACAGCAAAGGCACAGCCTTCCATAATGGCCCGCAGCAGGTCGCCACGGGTGGTCTTGTAAGACAGGCCAAAGAACACCCCGCGCGCATTCGAGTCCCATAGCGGAGTGCGCTCGCCGGCCATGTACGGTAAGAAGAGCAGCCCATGCGAGCCAGGCGGAGTCGACGCAGCTTCTTTGCTCATCCATTCAAAGGGGCTGATCCCGCGCCGGGCCGCCGCAGCGACCTGCTCCTGGCCAAGCACCTCGCCAAACCAACCCAACGACCCGCCGCCGACCGTGCCGCTTTGCAGCAGGTACTGCCCGGGCAGGACGTGATGGCCGAAGATCAGCAGCGGTTCGACGATAACCCGCCCGAAACTCATCAACATTCCCCCGGCCTGGCCGCCCTGGTCGACTGTCTGACCCAGCCGAACCACGCCCGCGCCCAGGGCGCCTACCGCAGCATCCAACCCGCCGGCGATGACGGGAATGCCCGCCGCCAATCCCAGCGCCCTGGCTGCCGGGCGGGTGACCTGCCCGACCACTGCCAGGGGCGAAACCAGATCCGGCAGCTTCTCCGGAGGGATCTCCAGCCTGCCGGCCACCCGCGCATCCCAACTTCCACGCCGCATATCAAAAAAATGATATGCGTAGGCCTGGGTGACGTCGCAGGTCAGCGCTCCGGTCATCCGCGCCACGATATAGCCGGTCGAGTTGAGGAATTTCTCCGCCGAGTGAAAGGCGCGTGGGGTGTGCTGGCGCAGCCAGAGCAGCTTCGGGGTCACATAGGCTGCGTCAAGCGGGTTGGCCGCCAGGTCGATCCATTCCTGGGCCTCCGGTTGGGCCCTCAGCCAGGCCGCTTCGCTCTCGGCCCGCCGGTCGAGCCAGATCATAGCCGGGCAGAGCGGGCGCAGCCGCCGATCGACCGGAACCAGCGTCCAGCTTACCCCGTCCACGCCAATCCCTCGCACCGCGCGCGGGTCGATCCCGGCTTTTGCCACCACCTGCCGGACAGTGACACACACCGCCCGCCACCACACCTCAACGTCAATTTCAGCCCAGGCCGGATAGGGCCTGGATATCTCGTAACCGGCGGCTGCTTCACTGAGCAGCCGCCCTTGCGCATCCCGCAGCGCAGTTTTCGTACTGGATGTGCCAACGTCGACGGCGATCAGGTAACTCATTACGGTTCGATCCTCGCTAGCCGCATCTCAACCCGGAACTAGTATAATATACCCCGCATTCGGGATCCTGTGTTTTGGGCAGCTTCTCTGCCCAAAATGCCCCCTAACACCCTTCCCTGCTGCTACCCCGTCTTGAGGAGACTTACCATGCCCGCTTCATTGATGAACCCGGCGGTCGAGCAACGCGTCGAGGCGCTGCTAGGACAGATGACATTGGAAGAAAAGGTCGGCCAGACCAGCCAGATTATGCGCCTGACCGATCTGGACAAAGACGCCATCCGCCAGGGCAGCGTTGGTTCGAGCATCTATGCCAGCACAGCCTGGGCCGGCAAAGACCTTCCGCTCTCCGCCCAGGCCGAGTTCAGCAACGAGTTCCAGCGGGTAGCCGTCGGCGAAAGCCGCCTGGGCATCCCCCTTTTGATGGGGCGCGACGTTATCCACGGTCACCGGACCGTGTTCCCCATTCCCCTGGGACAGGCAGCCGCCTGGGATCCCGAACTGGTCGGGCAGGCCGCCGGAATCGCGGCCAAAGAAGCCACAGCCGACGGGATCAAGTGGTTTTTTACCCCCATGCTGGATATCGCCCGCGACCCGCGCTGGGGCCGGGTGGCGGAAGGGTTTGGCGAGGATCCCTACCTGGGCCGCCTGAACGCAGCCGCAGCCGTGCAAGGCTACCAGGGCGACGACATGGCCCATCCGGAAAAAGTTGCGGCCTGCGCCAAGCATTACGCTGGCTATGGACTGGCCGAAGGCGGGCGAGATTACGACCGGGTGGAAGTCTCGATGCGGACCATGCGGGATGTCTACCTGGCCCCCTTCAAAGCCGCGGTAGAGGCCGGTGTTGCGACAATTATGTCAGGCTTCCACGACTACAACGGCGTGCCGGTAGCCGCCAACCGCCAGCTCCTGACCGACATCCTCAAGAAGGAGTGGGGGTTCAACGGTTTTGTTGTCAGCGACTGGAACGCCGTGATGGAATTAACCCTGCACGGGGTAGCGGAGGATGGCGCTGAAGCAGCCACCAAGGCCATCCTGGCGGGAGTCGACATGGATATGATCTCCCTGGCTTATGTCACGCACCTGCCCGCCATGGTGCGCAGCGGCAGGGTGCCGCCGGCAGCGCTGGATGAAGCCGTCCGGCGCATCCTGCGCGTAAAGTTCCTGACCGGCCTGTTCGAGAACCCCTATACAGACCCGGAGCGAGCCAAGCGGGTCATGCTGCTGCCTGAGCACCGCAAAGCTGCCCGGCAACTGGCCCAGCAATCGATCGTTCTGCTGAAAAACAAAGATAACCTTCTCCCGCTGGATGGAGGGACGCGCAGGGTGGTGGTCTTTGGACCGCTGGCCCATGCCCGCTCCGAGCTGTTTGGCTCCTGGACCCTGGATGGACACGCCGAAGATGTCACACCCATTGCCGAGGCGATCCGGCAGGCGGCGCCGGAGGGAGTAGAGGTTCGCTCGCTCGATGTCCTGCCCGACACAGCCATATCGCGGGCGCGCGGCGCTGATGTAGCCGTCATCGTTGTGGGCGAACACCCAAACCGCAGCGGAGAGGCAAGCAGCATCACAACACTCGACCTGCCGGCCGGTCAGCGCGAGTTGATTTTTGCCGCACATGATGCCGGCCTGCGCATTATCCTGGTGGCCCTGGCCGGGCGGCCGCTGGCCATCACCCGAGAGGTACTGCTTGCCGACGCTGTGCTGTATGCCTGGCAGCCGGGCGTGGAAGGCGGTCACGCAGTCGCCGACCTGCTTTTCGGTCAGGCTGCCCCCAGCGGGAAGCTGCCAATTTCTATCCCGCGCACGGTGGGCCAGGTGCCGGTTTACTACAGCCGAAAGAACTCCGGCCGCGCGCTCGAGCCGGTGGGGTTCACCATGGGCTACATTGACCTGCCGGTGACGCCGCTCTATCCCTTTGGCTACGGGCTGAGCTATACCACCTTCAGCTACCAGGATTTAGAGGTAGCCACGCCGCGGGTCAGCCTGGATGGCCAGGCGGCTTTTAGCGCCGAGATTACCAACTGTGGGCCGCGGAGCGGGACTGAAGTCGTCCAACTGTATGTGCGCGACCTGGTCGGCCAGGTGACCCGCCCGGTCAAGGAATTAAAAGGATTCCAGCGCGTCACCCTGGAACCAGGCGAGACGCGCCGGGTAAAGTTTACTGTTCCAGCAGCCGAGCTGTCCTTCACCGGGCTGGATGACCAGCCAGTCCTGGAGCCCGGGCGCTATCATGTGTGGATTGGTCCAAGCAGCGCGGAAGGGCTGCAAGGGGAATTCGAACTCCGTTAGGAAATGATCTTATCCTCGAGGTTTTTAATCGCCTCGCGCTGTCGGTAAATGATGGCTTTGACCACATCGCCAATCGAAATCATCCCCAGCACGTGTTCCGGGTTCTCATCCTCAACAACCGGCAGGTGGCGAATGCGATGCTTGTTCATCAATTCCATCGCCTCTTCCACGGTCTGTTCGGGGTGAATCGTGTAGACGCGCTTGCTCATGATCTCGCCTACCTGAGTCTCACGCGATGACTTGCCCAGCAGGACGATCTTGCGGGCGTAATCGCGCTCCGACATAATGCCAACCATCTTTTCCCCCTCCAGCACCACCAGGGCCCCTACATCCTTGTCGCTCATCATCCGCAGCGCATCAAATACAGAAGAATCCGGGCGAGTGCACCACAAATCATGCCCCTTGACTTCCAATAGATGACGGATCGTTGTTGTTTGCACTTTGTACCTCCTGTGTATACCCCAGCCGGTTTTTTTCAAGCTTTTCGTCGAACAACCTGAAACGCCAGTATACTTCCATTATATATCAAAATCCTCGGTTATTTCCAGCCATGTTAAAAGAAAATCGGGCGCTTTTCAGGAGCGCCCG